>CAZRDD010000265.1:0-7205 GCA_964598675.1 uncultured Parafilimonas sp. | reverse complement strand
TAAAGTCTTTTGCCTGGCAGGTGCCTAACAAAGCCAATATTTGGTCAAAAGCTTTTTGTTGCGCTATTGCTTTAGATTGCTCTTTTATCTTATTAAAAGCGTCCTGCGGCAGGTTAAGCTGTTGGTAAATATCCTGCAGTTGCTTTAGCAGGGCTGTTGAGTTAGAAACGGTTAGCAATTGCCCTTCAATATAAGCGCGTGCATATTCGGGGCCTTTTATTTTTTCTGTGCAACGTGCCAGCAGCTCCCTGCCTCCATCGTAAAAATTACTTTTATCAATAGCATTTTCATAGAAATACGCTGAATCAATTTTGCCAAGTTTGTATAATATCAGCGCATAGGTATCGGCATAGGTGTCGTAGTTGTTTTGCCAGTTTTGTTTGTCGGTTTCGGTATTACCGGGTTTGTCTCTTCTGCTGCTGGCTTCCTGCAGTGTTTTTTGAGAAAGCTTTGCTGCATAATCAAGGTTTGTGCCGGGGTTATCTAAATGCTCGCCCGATAGCTTCCATGCCAGGTTGTTATATATGCCAATCACCCGCGTTTTATCGGTAATTAACCCATCGTATTTATCAATGTTGGCCCAGTCGTTATTATTGCTGCAATACGAAATAATCAAGCTGTAAAAGTTATCCTTTACGTTGGTTGAAGAATCTTTAAATTGTTTTACAAACGCCTGCATAAGAGCAAGGTATTTATCAATGGAGGGTTCTTTTTCATTGTAAACCTTATTCCAAAATTTGTTTTTTGCCCACCCTCCGTTGGGGTAGGCTGCAAGCAATTTGTTTTCGGTTTGTGCAGCTTCCTCTTTCATTTTTATAGACTGGTATAAATAAAGAGCCTGGTTAAGGTTGTCTTCGGTAGTTTTTTTTGCCAGCAGTTGTTTGGCATAGTTTAGCAGTAATGGCTTAGCCGAATCTTTATTTTGGTTGTATAAAGCCAGCAGGTAGCTGATATAATACTGCTTTTTACATTCGGGGTGCTGCTTAAAACATTGCAGGTACAAGTTGGTAACCATGCCTTTGGGTGTGGTTACCTTAAAAAAATAGGGAGCATAATTGCTTAATATTTGGGCAGCAGCGGCCTGCGCATAGGCAAACTGATGGCCTTTTTTATCGTACAGGTAGGTGATAAAAGTTTTTTCGTTGTTGTTATCAAAATTGTTTTTACTACTGTCAACAATACATATTGCAATGGCGGCGGTTGAGTCTGGCGCAGTAAAGGTGAATGTATAGGCGTTGCCTGTTTTAACCAATGGTACCAACTGGTTAAAATACTGTTTGTTTACATAAAGTACAGAGGCCATTAACTTACCTGGCAAGGTACGTCCGGCAGTTGGCGTATACACGTACTGGTTTTCTTCCCCCGCTTTAGGGGTACTGTTGTTAGCGGTGAGGCTGCTTTGTGTTTGGGCAGAAACATTTAAAATAATAAGCGTTAGTAAAACAGTGGATGGAATTTTCATGCGGCTATTTTTAAGGTTTGGGAAAACGTACTTAGCAGATATTACGATAACGTAAGTTAAACAATAGTAAGTATGTTATCAGGCAAATATTGTTTCAGGTTTGTTAAATACATGTATTTGGCCAAATGTGTTTTTTGTACCGGGTTGTTATAGTATTGGTTATTACATAGCGGTTGTAGTATATTGGGCATGTTTTTTAGATAAAAGAATCACCGATTAATTAGCATGCTATAAACGATAAACTCTCCGTAATTCTCCATTATGGCTTTACATCCCCCCCCCTGAAAAATTTCATAATTCATCGTAATAGTATCATCTTCGCGTTTTAACACATTGCATAAAACGGTTATATACGCCAGATGATGAACAAGATACTCCCCCTCATTGCTTTTACGTTTGCTTTTCATTTCTGCCAGGCGCAGCCTAAAGTTAGCCCGGCTGCTATTAAAGATAAAATGCAGTGGTTTGCCGATGCTAAGCTGGGCATATTTATACATGCCGGTATTTACTCGGTAAACGGTATTGATGAATCGTGGAGTTTTCATAACAAAAAAATAGGGTATGCTGATTATATGAAGCAGCTAAGCGGCTTTACCCTTAAAAATTATAACCCGGCACAATGGGCCGACCTTATACAGGAAAGCGGCGCCCGTTATGCCGTTATTACCACCAAGCATCACGACGGGGTGGCCATGTACGATACTAAAATGAACAACCTCAGCATCGTTAAAGCCTCCCCTGCAAAAAGGGATATGATAAAACCTTTTTTTGAAGAATTGCGTAAGCGCGATATTAAATGCGGGGCTTATTACTCGTTAATTGACTGGTCGTACAACGATTACCCCGGTTTTTTAAACGACAGCGCCCGTTATGAAGTAAAAAACGACTACGACAGATGGAACAGGTTCCGCAACTTTTTTCAGGGGCAGATAAAAGAAATTGGCACACAGTTTAAGCCCGACCTGTGGTGGTTTGATGGCGACTGGGAGCACAGCGCCGAAGAATGGGAGGCCGAAAAAGTGCGCAGCATCATACTGGCCAATAACCCCAACGCCATTATAAACGGGCGTTTACAGGGCTGGGGCGACTATGCCACACCCGAGCAGAACTTTCCCGTTAGCAGGCCGCCCCTTAACTGGTGGGAGCTGTGCATGACCACAAACGACAACTGGGGCTACCATCACGATAATAACTGGAAAACGCCTTACGAAGTGATAAGCATTTTTGTAGATGCGGTTAGCAACGGGGGCAACCTGCTGCTTGATATGGGCCCTATGGAAGATGGCACCATACCTGCCGAGCAGGTGAACGTGCTTAAAGAACTGGGTGCCTGGAACAAACGCAACGGCGAAGCCATTTTTAACACCCTGGGCGGTATACCACAGGGTCATTTTTACGGGCCAACCACCCTGTCGAAAGATTCCAGCACGTTGTACCTGTTTGTACATGGCAAATCATCGGGGCCTTTGATGCTGAAAGGGCTTGACTGTAAAATAAAAGATATTACCGTTTTAGGCAATGGCGCTAAACTTACCCACAAGATAGTAGGCAAAATATCCTGGAGCCCTGTACCCGGCCTGGTGTACATAAACGTACCAGACGGCGTGCAGGATAAATACATAACCGTACTTAAACTTACCCTGGATAAGCCTGTAAAATTATACCGCGGGCAAGGCGGGCTTAATTAACAACAAGGGGAGATACTTGCAATTGTATTGTACAAAGCGAGGTGCTGTTAGGCGCAAGGCTATTACTTGCACATCCTTTTTAATACTGCTGCGTCAATTACTTTGTTGCTCAATACCCCGGCCAGTAACTTCATTTCCCCAAAAGGGGTATCATGCTTAAAATTATAAAGCCTGTTTACCGCGCTGTGGCTATCAACGGCGCAGGTAAATACCCTTCAAGCAAACCTCATCTTTTCGTTTTGTACATCTGTTGTGCAGGGCTGCAAAAGGGTATGTTTTGCCCTGCAATTATCTTTTTTTCACATTGTTTAACAACTCTTAACATACAGTTGGCTATTTAAAGCTGGTTTTAAGCACCTGTTAAAATGGAAATAGCCCACTTTTGCATTGTTTCAGCTATTGTAATTTCATTACGCGTCCTGCCAACTACCTGCTGCACTATTATTTACGGAGTACTAAAATTAAAACATGAAGAGATTGACGTTGAAGAGAGCGGCCTGTTTATTAGCGGTATTGTGTATCGTAACCCAGTTTTCATTTACAGGCTACCGTGCTAAAACACCTGCTATGTTGCCCGTAACCGCAAATTATGCCAATGATAGTTTGCAAACCGCCGGTGCTTTAACCGGCATTGCGGGCAGGTATGCCAACCTTTACGACAGTATGCGTTTGAGTGTTACCGGCCTGTCACGCCAGGCATTTAACTATGCTGTTAAAGGCTACAGCTATCTGGTGGCTGCTGGTAAAATTAAAAACGATGGGGTGCTGTCTATCATAGATTTTACCTTGCCATCCAGTGATAAAAGGCTTTTTGTGATTGACCTTAAAGCGTGCTGCATGGTGTTTAATACGTATGTATCGCACGGTCGTAATTCTGGTAAAACAGTCGCCAGCGAGTTTTCAAATACATTCAACAGCTTTAAAAGCAGCCTTGGTTTTTATGTTACCTCGGGCACCTACAAGGGCAAACATGGTTACTCGCTAAGGCTGGAAGGAGAGGAGGAGGGTATTAATGATAATGCATTAAGCCGTGGTATAGTAATGCATAGCGCCCCTTATGTAAGCGAGAGCTTTATTAAGCGCCAGGGCTACCTTGGCCGCAGCGAAGGCTGCCCCGCCGTGCCAGCCCAATTGTATAAACCTATTATAGAAAAAATAAAGGAAGGAAGCTGCCTGTTTATGTACAGTACAGATGCGTTTTATTTAAATCATTCGGCTATACTAAATAATGCAGCCCTAACATAAATACAGGTTGTTTCTTACGAATCATAGGAATCAAATATCATTGAAATACCCCGCAGCCCATACAGTTTGCGGGGTATTTTATTTATTTGGCCGTTATAAACATTTTATCTGCGGCTGCGTGGCTGTAAATATCCTCTGTAAAATTAAAGCGGCTACAAGTATTTCGGCCTAAAACACCTCACCCAGGTTTATAAATACACCCCTTGAACCACCTTTGCCAAAAGCATAGTCGAGCGCTACATTGGTACGCGAGAACTTGTTGAATTTCACCCGTACACCTGCCCCGGCGGCAGGTTCAATTACTTCAAACCGGTTGTTCATTTCGGTAAACGATGCGGCATTGGCAAAAACTACCCCGCCCAATAAACCATTGCTGGTAATGCCAAACCGGTATTCTGATTCTATGTACGCCATTTTTTTACCGGCAAACCTGCTTTGTATATAACCGCGCTCAGTATTGCTGTAAGTATCCCACCCGTTGCTGGGCAGGTCAAGGTAAGGCGGGTTGCCGGTCAGGGTAAGCCAATCATACGTCCAAAAAGCGAGTATGTTGCCCTTATGCCCAACGGGTATGTATTTGCGTATATCCACCAGGGCCGAGTTCCAGTTCTGGTCGCTGCCCAGCCAGCCCATGTTTTGCCGCAGTATTACATTGGCATACAAGCCCCCTTCGGGGTTGATGCTGTTTTTTATATTGTTGTATAAAAAGTTTAACGAGATACCGGAGGAGGTAGAGGTGTTATTGAACCCATATTTTTCAAAATCAGTTACGCGGCCAGCCGTCAAACCTTTCTCTCTTATATTCCAATGATGGTCGTATTGTACACCTGCCCCCGCATAAAAATCAGTACTTATTTTTTTAAGCACGTATTGGTAAAACCGGGTGTAATTGTAGTTTACCGTATAGGCATCGTTTACGGTGGTGTATCCGCCAATGCCGTAAGTGTCTTCAGGGTATTTTAAAAAGCGGTAATCGCCAATAAAATTGTACTCGTTGTTTTTAGACCAAATATTTGACTCCAGCGGCAGCACCAACTGGCTTTTTTGGGTGTACTGAAAATCGGCAAATACCGATGATATTTTTGTATTATCCGGGTTGCCGGTATAAAACGCAAAGCTGCCGGTAAAAACAGCGGCCAGCCCCGTTTGCAACTGGTAGGCAACGGCAGGTGCACCGGAAAAGTAAATTTTACCGGGTAAAATTTTGGCAGTATCTACCCGCTTGGAGGCATCTTTTTTTAAAATATAGTAAAGTATATCAATAGCATCCCGCTGGTTTTTGTAGTTGGTAATGGCGGTATCTGCCCCTGCGGCGGTGGTATCTGTTTTAGCCCCTTGTGCGCAAACGGCAAGGCTGCAAATGGAAAGAAGTACCGGTAAAATAAGTTTTATCATTTTAAATAGTTGCTTGCCAGGCGTGTTCGTTTTTATATATGGAACTTTTATAAACATTACTGAACCAACCAAACATCATGCCCGGCATTTAGTATAATGGTTTAGTATTACTTACAAGACTGTTATTTAGGCCAATAGGTTTACTGGCCTGCAAACATCTTTTCTGCTGCTGCGGCATCATGCCCATAAATATCATCCCGTAAATTAAGGTTGCCTGTTTCATCCACCCAGGCCGTGTAGTATGTAATAATAACAGGTACGGCGTGGTTAAGCGTGGCATAAATTTCTTTGGGGCTGTTCATGGCTTCGGTTATTTTTTCGGCAGTCCACTCTTTATTGCCGTCCAGCAGGTAAGTGGCCATTTTAACCGGGTCGCTCAAACGTATGCAGCCGTGGCTGTACGCCCTTTTGCGCCTGCTGAACAGGTCTTTCGCCGGCGTATCGTGAAAATAGATGTTGTAGGAGTTGTTAAACAAAAACTTAACCCTACCGAGGGAGTTGCTGCCGCCCGGTAGTTGCCTAACAATGGGCAAGCCGTTTTTATAGCCGGTAATTTCCATATTCTGCCTGCTCAGGTAGCCGCTGTCGTCTGCTATTTTAGGCATTATCTCTTTTTTAATAATGCTTGGCGGTATGTTCCAGTACGGGCTAAAAACAATCTGGTTAAGGTTGCCTGTAAAAATTACCGTAGCCGATCCTTGTTTGCCCACCACCACATCCATGTCAAAATCCTTTGTTTTGCCATTATATACATGCAGTTTGTACTCCGGTATATTGGCGGTTATAAAGCGGTTGTTAAAGGCGCTGGGCATCCAGCTTACCCTGTTAAGGTTTACTAATAATTGCTTTACCCTTGCTTGGGCAGGCACATTTAGGTCTTTAATAAGCGAGTCGGTAATAACGCCATCTGTATTGTAACCAAAAGTAGCCTGTGCTTTTTTAACTGCCTCGTATAAAAGGGTATCATACACCTCCGATGTGTCGGCGGAAACGTATTCCCCCGTAAGGTGCAGCCGGTTTTTAACAAGAGGTATCACCGGTGAGCTAACCCCTTTTTTAACCCTGGCTCCTGTATAGGGTATTTTTTGCCAGCCGCCATTTTCGGCTGCGCTGTAAAACTTTTTCAATACCTGTTTTAAAGCAGAGTATGCGTTTTGTGCATCTGCATCAAGCCCTGCATTACTGCTGTCTATTACCTGGCGGGCTTCCTCCATCACCAACTTCTTTTGCGCAGGCAGGTATTTGGCCATGGTAAGGGTTCCGGCTGCCGGTGTGTATTTGTGCAGGCTGTGTATAAATGCCGCAGACAGCATCAACTCAGTATTGGTATACACTGTGTCTTTTTTGCCAATCCAAAGCGAGTCTTCGGCTGTTATACCGGGCATGCGTTTAAGTACTATGTTACGAAAAGGGAC
>CAZRDD010000264.1:717-7241 GCA_964598675.1 uncultured Parafilimonas sp. | reverse complement strand
CCAGGTACCACTGTTACCCTTGTTATACCCGCTGGTATACATGCCGCCTGGCAACAAGCGCAGCATAACAAATAATATTGGAGGATGATTTTGAGTTTAAATGGAAGAAAAGCAAAAGCCTGTGGCATTGAAAAATGATAATTTTAATAATCAATATTCTGCGCTCAATAATCAACGCTCAAGTAAAAGAAAAGCGAATGATTGGGATTGACTTTTAACTGCTCTCCCTTCAATCAAAGGCCATTCTTGAAAATAGATTATTGAGCATTGATTATTGAATATTTGAACCCTTTCTCAATCCTCCGTCTTCAATCATGGGCTACCTTGAACATTGATTATTGAGCATTGATTATTGAATATTTAAAAAACTTGTTTTCCAAAAAAAGAAAAAAAACATTTTACCGCGTTAGCTTTACAAGCAAAACATAGCCGGTGCTGCAACTGTTTTAACGCATATAACTTTAGATACATGATGAATGATACAGGCAAAAATTTTCTGGAGTATTTAAGGCCGCAGTTGCTTGATGATGACACCTGGCACAGGTATGTTAGCTATTTTACAAAAACAACAGTACCCGCCAATACCGTTTTGCTGCGCGAAGGCGAAACATCAACAAAAGCATACCTGGTTGAAAAGGGCTGCCTGCGGGTTTGGTATAACAATGCAGGCAAAGATGTAACAGTACAGTTTTTTTTTGAAAACAGCACGGTTTCATCGCTGGAAAGTTTTACAAAGAATATTCCCGGCCTGTTTACCATTGAAACACTGGAGCCAAGCGTTTTATGGTATATACACAAACCCCATATTGAAAAAATACTGGATGAAATTGGCAACATACCAACGTTGCGAAAAAAAATGACGGATACTATGTTAAACCGCACGTTTAATTACATGCAGCATTTTTTGTCGTTTATAAAAGATACACCCACACAGCGCTACCTTAACCTTTTACAACATCAACCGCAAATAATACAAAGGGTGCCGCAACATTACATAGCATCGTACTTAGGCATAAGCAGCGTACACTTAAGCCGCATTAAAAGTGCGATAGCAAAGGCAAAAAAAACATAAGCCATTTAATAACAAATGTTATTGTTAAGCCGCTTGCAGGTGTATAGGTTTGCAGCCTGAACAATACAACATGAAAGCAGCAGTAATATACCAGGCAGGCGATGCCCCCCAATTGGCCGATTTGGCAGAACCCCGGCCTGCAAACGATAACGAAGTGCTGATAACCCTTAAGGCGGCAGCCATAAAACACTTTGATAAAGCAGTGGCCAGCGGCAGCCATTATTCAAATACTCAAAATGCAGCGGCACACATTATTGGTGGCGACGGTGTTGGGCTGCTGGCCGATGGCACCAGGGTTTTTGCCGTGGGCAAAGGGATGATAGCCGAAAAAGCCGTTGTGGAAAAAAGCAGGATGGTGCCGCTGCCGAAAGGTATAAGCGATGTTGCAGCAGCCGCCCTGCCCAATGCTATTGCGGGCAGTGCTATGGCCCTAAGGTTTAGGGCAGCTATTACAAAAGGCGATGTGGTACTTATAAACGGTGCTACGGGCTTTACAGGCAGGGTGGCGGTACAAATAGCAAAACATTATGGCGCAGGCAGGGTTATTGTTACCGGCCGTAATAACAACACCCTGCAACAGTTGCTGCTATGCGGTGCCGATGAAGCCATACCCCTGCTGCAGGGTGATGAACTTTTTACGGCGGCAATAAAAAAACTGCATGCCAAAACCCCTGTTGATATTGTGATTGATTATTTATGGGGCCACACGGCCGAAATGATTATAGCATGCTTACAGGGCGCTGGTGGCTTTACCCACAAAACCTGTTATGTATCGGTAGGCAGTGTTACGGGCGATAAAATTCAGCTTTCTGCGGCCACCCTCAGAAGCGCAGATATACAACTGCTGGGCTCTGGCCTCGGTAGCTGGAGCAGGCACGAAGTGCAGCAATTGTTCACCAGTATTTTGCCGGAAATATTCAACCTTGCCGCCCAGGGGGTATTAACGGCTGATACCGAAACGGTGGCCTTGCAAAACATTGGCACACTATGGCAAATGGATGTAAGCGGTGGCAAAAGGCTGGTGGTTGTTATGTAAAAACAACTGCCGCGCAATTATTTGCCTGGCAATACTTTCGCAGGTTTCAGCAAAAAGCAGTACCTGTAAAATGCCTGCCAGTTTAGGGCAGCAAAAAACATTCATCCCCCCTCCCCCTTTTTTCATTGTGGCCAACAGCATACCCCCTGCACCAAAGCGCAGTATTCAGTCTGTTGGCTGCAATGATAGTAAGCAGGGGTCCGTTATACAACAGGCCCCTGCTTTTATTTTATACCGCATACTCACCCATACACCTCATTCACACAGCGGCAAACAGCCGTTACACAAGCACCCTTGCGGGTGCTTAATAATGCAGCTACTTTAGTAACAGCAACGGGCAAACCAGGTAACAGCTACAATCAACAACAATAGTATACAACGGTTGGCTTTTTAACGGCATATCAGCATAAAATATCCCAAACAAACATTACGGCAAACATAAAACAGCACAGTACAACTGCGGCGTTGCAGCCGCATGGTATGCAGTATAAAATGCTTTTACATAAAACAATAAAAACCAACAAGTATGAAAACTAAATTCTACCCCTTTTTAACCGCCCTGCTGCTAATGTATGCAGCGGTTAGCGCACAATATGTGCGGGAGTATAACCCCGGCACCAAAACCAACCTTTCGTTTAACTGTATTGCAAAAGCAAAAAACGGCAATTACTTTATTGCGGGCTTACACAATGTTGGTAAGGATACCAGCGTGTACGTTGCAGAAGTTACCGCCGCAGGCACCGTAGTGCGCGAAAAGCTGGTGGAACTTAACATTGCCAACAGCAAGGTATATATGCTTAACGCCATGATTGTTGATGCCGATGGCAATATTGTTATTGCGGGCAGCATTAACCCTTCGGGTCTTCCATCCAAAGCTTTTTTAATGAAGCTTAGCCCTGCATTAAGCATACTGCTGCATACCAGTTACAGCAACGGCCATGCTGCTGAGCCGATGGCCTTTACCGATGTAAAAGAGTATTATACCACCGGTACCAACAGCGTAAACAATGCCTATTATGTATCGGGCTACAATGTGGGCACCTCCACCGGTCCCGATGCTGTGCTGATGCGGCTTGACCGCAGCACAGGCAATCCGCTTACTGTGTACGATGGCCAGCCCACCGCCAGCAGTACCAATGATATTTACGATGCGCTTTGGTTAGATACAACAGGTAATGCAGCTACTCCCCCAGCCATTTATGTTACAGGGCGTTTAAGCTCCGGCGGTACGGCTACTTTTCGCCCGTGGCTTACCAGGCACAACATAAGTACCCTTGCGTTTACAAGAGGCCAGCGTTATTTAAGCCCGCTTACGCAAACAGCCAGGCTGTATAACGCCGGTATTGTAAAAGATGTGCCTAAAAACAATATGCTGTATTGCTGGTACGGCAGCCTTAGCACAGTGGGTTACCCCAAGGCACTAGGCTTAACCAGTGTTAATGCCACCACAATGCTGCCGGTATTTCAAAAACAGTATGGGCTGTCGCCCGCTTTTCAAAACTTTATTGTTTTATCAAAGGTGGAGACTGACCCCAACGGCTATGTTACCCATGGCCAGTGGTGGGACAGTGTTAGCACACAGGGCGAAATATTTTTGCTAAGGGTTGATAAAAGCGGCGTACCACAATGGAGCCGCCAGTACAAAAATGTACTTAACGATATTACACCCCATAACGCAGGCTTTATTATTGATGGCCCCAGCATTTTTGCCATAGGTTATAAAATAGTATCGGGTTACCGCAGGGGCGTGTTAATTAAAACGGATGTAGCCACCGGAGCAATGGATACTGCCTGCGCAAAAGTGCTTGCCATTAAATCTGATGACTTTACATACACAGCGGCAGACAGCCTTAAACCTATCACCCTGCCCGTTGCTGTAAAAAACAATTACTACGCGGTAAACTGCCTGGCAACAGACAGCCTTAAACCCTGCGACAGTTGTATAGGCAAACCGCTGCCCTGCGCAGCAGCTTTTACATTAGACAATCAATTGGCAAGCAACGATACCGTTTTTACTTCCTATGCCAGCAATTACAGCACATCATGCAACTCCCGCTTTGTAGTTAGCCAGGCAAGCACCACATTTCCTTTTCCAGATGTGCCTGGCACAGTGCTGAGCTTACCAGGATGGGGTACAAGTAGCACCACTTATTTTCCGGGTTACAATGGTACTAGTGTTGCAGGTAGCAATGCCATAGGCATTTTTAAAGCCGGGTTTCTTTACCGGGTAAGGCATATTGTAAGCGGCTATAATAATTGCGGTGTGCTGGTGTTTGATACTTCATCGCAACTCGCTTTTAAAGCAGCAGGTTTTAAAACAGGCAGCCCTGGGCAAATGGTAACCATTACAGAAGTAAAAGGCAAACCCAGCCTTGGCGGTTACAGGCTGGCAGCCAGCAGCAGCAACCAGGTTGATGTGTTAAAGCAACCCGGCGATGGTGGCGCGTTGATATACCCCAACCCGGCAAACACCTCGGTGGCTTTTAATACCGCAGGTTTAAAAGGCGGCAACATACAGCTTACCATTGTTGATGCCACCGGGCATACTTTAAGCACCATTGATGTTAAAGGCAAATACTTGCTAAACGTAAACACCACCCGTTTTGCAGGCGGCTTATACCTGTACCGCTTTACCAGCAATGGCAAAGTGGTGGCGCGTGGCAAGTTTATGGTGCAGCATTAGGGCATTACCACCTATGAAAACAGCCCGGGCATTGTGCCTGGGCTGTTTTTGTGTGGGGGGTAAATTGTTCAGCCAGCGTGGGCGTTCAGGGCAGTAAGCAGCTTTTTTTATCCCTGTAGAAGACTGCGGTTGCTTTTATTTCTACCATCACCTTAATCAAGCTCTGGAAAATCAAAAATATCCAAAAACATGCTTTCAAAATTTGGCAGACTTAAATATGAGCCTTTTATGAGTTCATTAATTAAATTATCCCAATCAAGAATATCGACACTATCACCCCTTCCGAAAACCTTTCTTACCCCATGTATTATTTTTTTTGAATAATGTTTGCAAGCATCGCTATTAGCTAAGGACTTATAATACTCAAATAACAGATAATGGCACTTAACAAAATCGGGTTCTGATTCAGAAATAGATTGTAATATACTTATTGATTCACCAAGCCTGTCTTTCCAATAATAATCCCTTCCCAAAAGAAAAAAAACAGTATTTCTATATTCTATCCACTCATTTTCAGTTATTTCTGTTATACATTCAGAACTAAGTTGGCCAAATGCAAAAAAATCAATATATGCCCATAATAAAAGCATTTTTTCCCTTTTATTATTATTGTCTTTGTACCTTTTACAAAGTTCAATGGCTTTTTCTGGATCATAATAATAATCACTTATCAGTAAAAGAATCAATTTAATCAAAGCGTCTCCATCAGGGTCATCGTGCATCATGCTTTCTAATACCTGTTCTGCTTTTTCGTACTCATTATTTTGTATTAAATCTTGTATGTTTACCATTACTCTTTTTTAAGGTCAATTTTATTTTCATTTTTGTTAGCTACTCAATCGCATACAAAAGCATTTACTAAGAATAATTAACCTGCTCGCCGGGGAGTTCTGCAACAATAAAATAAGCATATTGGCTTTCCATGGTATTAAGCGTTGGTGTTACTTTGGAGGCTTTATAAAAACGAGACTAAAGTTTAGCCGTTATATCTGTTTTACCGCTTAATGCACCTCCGGCGTAAACTCCCACACCGGGCCATGTTGTATGGCGCATTTCAGGTATTCACTATCATCTGGTTTGGTCGTGAAATAGATATGCCTGTAGCCGAAATTTTTTTGAAAAATATCAAACAGCATGATACCGGGAAAAGGCAAATAGTTATGACTTACTGGTGTGTATACCCTGTTTTTAAGCTTTGTTGTACCGTATAAAGCTGATGCAAGGTTTTTGTTTACATTTATGTAAACTTTTTTGGTATAAAAATAATAGTAATTATCAGTGGCATTATCACCCCCACCGCTGGTTTGTGCGGCTTTTGTAACAACATCTCTATATAAACGGTTTAAAAAACTGTCCAGCGACACTTCCTTTTCGCCACCTTCGCTATCTTGCAAATAAGTGTAATAAAAAGCCTCGTTAAGGTACAGCCTAGGGCTGATGTTAAATAATGTGTGGTGGTATTTTTTATCCAGGTATGCCACGTATCCTTTGTATGACAGATATTCATAACAGATGGCCGTTACATCAGTTCTTACTCCTTTATATTGCAAATAACGCAAGGCATTAATAATATCATCGCCACCAACAAAAAGTATGCTGTTAGGCTTAACCTCCTGTAATATTTTTCTTGCTTGCTGCAGTATGGAATCGGAAGGCTGAACATCCTTTATAAAAGCCTGCGCCTCTTTTTCATAACCATGATAATTTAGCTCTTCCCAGGTATCTATCTTTTC
>CAZRDD010000264.1:0-707 GCA_964598675.1 uncultured Parafilimonas sp. | reverse complement strand
GCCCCCAAAAAGTACGGTATTGGCTATTTTGCAAATCCAGCTTTTTATATGTTTCAATAGCCTTATTTTCATAAAGCACCAGCTTTTTAATCCTTGTTTGGCTGATTGGTTTTGATGAATAAAAGCTTACAAAATCACTATCGTCAAATGGCGCTTCAACGGTACCCCAACAATACTGCTGGCCTATGCTTACATAAGCGTACCCAAGAGCTTCCAGCAAAGTATCAGAAGCAGATGGGTTATTTTCTACCGCATCAATCACATCGCCTTCCCAACCTGTATATCCGTAATATAAAGCCCTGTTATAACAGTATTCATTATATTCAGTAATATTCAAAGCCAGGTAGCGCTTAATATATTCTGTGGCAGTAGTGTCAGCACTATTTCTTAGTTGGTAATCAAGTTTATTGTATTGCTGTGCATCCTTGTTCCAAAACAGGTTGGCCGGGTTATGTTGCGACGCGGCAGCATCGTACTCCCCCACAAACCACCCTTGTTCTTTTTTTTGAAAGCTGATAATGTACCGCAATGTATCCGGCGGCGTATAGGTGCTAAAAAAACGGGTAACTACTTCGGCAATGCCCGGCATGCCCTGGTTTACCTGGCTAAAACTGTGCAGGGCAATAAAAATAAACACGGCAAGGGTTGATGCTTTTTTCATACAACGGAATAATTTGTAAAGGATGCCTGCAAAATAAGCAAGCCCG
>CAZRDD010000263.1:0-7253 GCA_964598675.1 uncultured Parafilimonas sp. | reverse complement strand
TTCGTGGTAGTATTTATGGTTGTTTTTATCGCTGATGTCGTATTTCAAAAAGGTATTCGCCAGGCTGTCAAACTGCGGCTTACTCATCACTACTGAATCCGTTTTGCCATTTTCAACAGTTAGCCGGTAAATAAGTTGCGCAGCACTGTCTACTTTTTTAATCTGCTGCCTTAAATAATCATTCACAGGGTAAAAGCGGGCGGTATCGCTGGTAAGGGGCATACCTGTGTGGCCTGCCTGGCCGCTGTTTTTACAGCTTTGCATTATAAACACCCATGTAATGCAGCAAATAACCCACCCAATAACTATTTTCTTCATGTAAACCGGTTTAAACCATTGCAAAACACAAAATTAAGCCTGCCTGCGCAAAAAACGGGATTACGCAGTGGCGAACCAACACTTTAAAATAGATGAATTATTACGGCAGGCTTCTTACCACCCCAATTTTTATACCGTAGTCAAGCAGGTGTTCCTTTACAGGATAGCTTGCATTAAGGGTTGATAGTACCTGGTAGCGGAACTGTGGGCCTATTTGCCATTTAAACTTGCCCGAGGTATAAGCAAAATATGTTTCAAGGTTTGTGTTTACATTCCACTTACGCATCAGTTTGGAGCCATCTACGTAGCTTTTATAGTCCGACATTACCACAAATGGGTCTTTGTCAAAAATATAAGTTGGCTGTACGTTACCAGCAATACCTATGGAAAACCTTTTGTTACCCCAGGCTTTCCAGTCGAGCCCTACCGGCATAGATATTTGGTAGTACCTGTTGGTAATAACAACTGTTTGGTTAAGCTTGGAGTTTTCTGCAACCAGGCTGCTTACATCTACGCCCTGCACAGGCATATTATCGGCACCAGCGCTGGCGGCATCTGTTATAGTATTAGGCAGCTTGTAGGCTTCAATATCATATTCACGCACATTAAACTGCAAACCAGCCCTTACCGTTAACCTGTTGTTAAGTTTATAGCCAACTGCTGCACCAACTTCGTAACCAGAGGATGCCCTGTTGCGCACCAGTTTGCTTATGTCAACAACATATCCTGCCCCGTAAGGTATGCCAGACAGGTAGGGCTGGCCCTTGCTACCTTTTTCGTACGAAAGGGTACGGTAACTTACTGATGGGGCCGTGTACACCTGCACATCAAACCGCTGTATTTTAGGCTGCGATTTTATGCTGTAGCTGTAGCTGTTTTTTGGTGTGGCTATAGTATTAATGGCCGCAGTGCCTGTGTTAACAGAATTTCTTGAGGAAGGCAACCCCACCGCAGAGGTGTACAATATCTTGCCATACAGGGTTTTCCATTTGCCACCAGTATAATAAAAGCGGTTGGGGGCAAGGGTATCAAAATACGATACTTTCATCCAGTTAAAGCCCAATGCATTTTTTTGCCAGGCCCTTGCTGTATTAAGATGCCCGCCCTGGGCTATAGTATGGTCGCCGGGTGCTGGCTGGGCCAACGCTGTAACCGGTGCTGATGCAGCAGCGGCTGTATTGTTATTTTTAGCTGTTTTGGCAGGTGCAGTACTTGTATTAGCGTCTGTTGCCGCCGGGCTACCATCTGCCAAGGTAAGGCTTAATGCGCCTGGCGAGGCAGCCAAATAGTTATCGGCCACGGATGGCTGCAACAGCTGTACGCCATTATAATCAGAAAAGGCATGTTGAATAGCTTCATCAATATCTGCTGTGCTTACCACTGCTGCAATGGTGCGCTGGGTAATATGTTCGGGGGAGAGGTGTTGCTGCAGGTTTTCTTTAACCGGTGCAGCTTTATCGGCTGCAACAGGCAATGGCGCTGGTGCATTTACGGCTGCACTGGCTATAACAGCCTGGCGGGATGGTTTTAATAACAATGTACCCGCAACAAGGGCCGATATTACAAAAAGGGTGATAACTGTTAAGGCTGGCCATTTTTTATACCCGTGAACTTCACCCTGAATATTACGCCAAACATGGTCTGACGGATACATCCGGTGCTGGTTTACCTCCTCTTCAAGGAAACTCTCAAAATCATCTATGTTCAACGGGCTTCTCATTGAATATTGTAATAGTAGCTTGCTTACAGTTAGTTGGTTTATTTTTTAAAAGCGGCAGCCCAGTTAAGCTCGGCTTCCGGTTTCTCCAATATTTTCTTTTTTATCAAAATACCTTCCAGCATTGTTTTGGCCCTGGTGTACTGGCTGCGGCTGGTACTCTCCTCAATATCAAGCATTTCTGCTATCTCCTTGTGGTTATACCCCTCAATGGCGTACAGGTTAAGTACCGTTTTGTAGCCAACGGGCAGCAACCTTATACATTCCACCACTTGCTTGGCCTGCATAATTGATGGTACCGTTTCCTCCTTTACCTGCAGGTAATTGGCATACACCAAATCTATGCTCTCATTAAACTTTTTATACTTCTTTAAAAAGTTAATACAGGTATGTACAATAATGCGCCTCACCCACCCTTCAAATGCCCCTTTGTTCTGAAATGTATGTATCTGCGTAAACACTTTTATAAACCCTTCCTGCAACATGTCTTCGGCATCTTCCCGGCTTTGGGCAAAACGATAGCACACAGACAGCATCTTGGGGCTGTAACGGTTATACAGTTCCCTTTGCGCTACCGGATCGTTTTTCAAACAGCCTGATAAGATGGCTTGTTCAGTCATTAGGTAAATGTGATTACCCATAAAAATAGACAAATTTTTATCTAAATCGCTGCACGGGGGTATTTTATTTCACAACTAAGTGTTTTTTTAACAAATAACCGGTAAATAAAGGGCATACCCCGCCTTATGCCTCTAAAATAACCAACCGCAAAAAAGGCGCATGCATAAAACACAAGGCATTTAAATTGTTAATATTCATGCTTTACCAATACCTGGCTGCAATACAGGCGCATTAAATTCGTTTACATCATCAATCAGTTTTACTTTTATTTACTAAACAAAAAACAACTATGAAAAAAATCATCCTTTCAGTATGCACACTGCTGGTAATTGCAGCATCGGCCAACGCACAGTCTGTTCACCTTGGTATAAAAGCAGGCGCAAATTTCGATAAGTTACAGGGCCAGTCTTTTAAAGATGGTTTTAATGTTGGCTGGCAAGGCGGTGCCTGGTTAGATATTGGCCTTAACAAATACATTGGCATAGAGCCCGAAGTATTATTTAACCAAACCAATACAAAATACGCCGCTGGCACAAGCAATGCTATACCTACCCTTACTGATGGCTCAAACGTAAAACTCAATTATTTAACCATACCTGTGCTGCTTAATATAAAAGCCGCCAGCCTGCTTACCTTACAACTGGGGCCACAGTACGGTATATTAATGAACAGCCACGAAACGCTTTTACAAAACGGGAAAGATGCTTTTAAAAGCGGCAATTTTGCGCTGGTACTGGGCGCAAGGTTAAACCTGGGCGGCGTAAAAGTATTTGGCAGGTATAACATTGGCCTGTCCGACATTAACGATGCTACCAACTCCGATAAATGGAAAAGCCAGCAAATACAGTTAGGCATTGGGTTTACCCTTCTTTAATAATTTGTTTTGGGTTACAATTACCCACAACAATGCCTGCAATGCATTAAATTTTAAAGGCACCGCTTTAACAGGCGGTGCTTTTTTTATGACAATATGTTTACCCACATACGTCAAATTTCCCTTTGGCATTTTAATTGACCTACTTACCTTTCACCGCTGAATAATTGCCCGGCTTAAACAGCCATGACAATTTGACGTTAAGAAAGAACGTATGAATAAAGACAATTTTTTTATGAGGACTGATGACGACACGGATTTTTTGCCGATCATACCCATTAATGAAAACGATAACGAGCAGGATAAAAACCTTGAAATACCCGACATACTGGCATTGCTGCCCCTGCGCAACACCGTATTGTTTCCTGGTGTTGTGCTGCCCATAACTGTTGGCAGGGATAAAAGCATAAAAGCTGTTAACGATGCCTATAAAGCCAATAAGCTTATTGGCGTTTTAGCACAAAAAGACAGCAACGTGGAGGAGCCCGCCCTGGAAGACCTTTGCGAAACCGGCACCGTTGCTAAAATTGTGAAGCTGATAAAAATGCCGGATGGCGGCACCACCATTATAATACAAGGCAAAAAACGCTTTAAGCTGCTGGGCCTGGTGGAAGAAGAACCTTATTTTAAAGCCAGGATTGCCCTGCTGCCCGACGATACTGAAGACAGCGAAACCAATTTTGATGCTTACACCAGCAGCATTAAGGAGCTTGCCTCGCAAATAATACAGCTGTCGCCAAACATGCCTGCGGAAGCGGCCATTATTTTAAAGAATATTGAAAATGCGGCTTTCCTTATACATTTTGTAGGCAGCAACTTAAACAGCGACCTCTCCGAAAAACAGGCCCTGCTTGAAATAGACAATATTAAACTGCGTGCCGAAAAACTGATAACCCTGTTGCAACGCGAGCTGCAGTTTGCCGAGTTAAAAAACAAGGTTACCAATAAAACCCGCACCGAGATTGACAAGCAGCAGCGCGAGTATTTTTTGCAGCAGCAGATGAAGAGCATTAAAGAAGAGCTGGGCAATGATAACGACCGTGAGCTGATTGAAATGAAGAAGAAGGCCGAACTTAAAAAATGGCCCGATGCAGCCAAGGCAATGTTTAAAACCAGTATTGAAAAACTGGAAAGGATGCACCCCAGCACGCCGGATTACTCCGTGGTGTACAACCACCTGGACCTGCTGCTCGACCTGCCCTGGCACGAGTACACCAAAGACAATTACAACCTTGCCAATGCCCGTAAGGTACTGGATACCGACCATTACGGCATGAAGAAAATAAAAGAGCGCATACTGGAATACTTAGCCGTACTAAAGCTGAAGGGCGACATGAAAAGCCCCATCCTTTGCTTTGTTGGCCCCCCCGGCATTGGTAAAACATCGCTGGGCAAAAGCATTGCGCATGCTGTTGGCCGTAAGTACGTTAGGGTAAGCCTTGGCGGCCTGCACGACGAAAGCGAAATACGTGGCCACCGTAAAACCTATATAGGTGCCATGCCCGGCCGCATTATACAAAACATACGCAAAATAAAAACATCTAACCCGGTAATGATACTGGATGAGATTGATAAAATAGGCAGCGACTTTAGGGGCGACCCTTCCTCTGCCCTGCTGGAGGTGCTTGACCCCGAACAAAACAACAGTTTTTACGATAACTACCTTGAGCTGGAGTACGACCTTAGCAAGGTGTTGTTTATTGCCACCGCCAATAACCTGCAAAACATACAGCCCGCCCTGCGCGACAGGCTGGAGATTATTGACCTTAGCGGTTACGCCGTTGAAGAAAAAGTGGAAATAGCCAAACGCCACCTGGTGCCTAAACAAAAAGAGGCACACGGGCTTAGCAAGGTTAATTTTAAAATAAGCGATAAGGTGCTGGAAAAAGTGATTGAAAGCTACACCCGCGAAAGCGGCGTGCGCGAGCTTGACAGGCAGCTTGCCAGCATTATGCGCAACCAGGCCAAGGAGTATGCCACCCGCAATAAACTAAAAGCCAGCCTTACCGGGCAGGATGTGGAGCGCATACTGGGCAGCGCACGTTACAGCAACGACATTTATAAAACAGCCAACATGGCTGGCGTGGCCGTTGGCCTTGCCTGGACGTATGTTGGCGGCGATATACTGTTTATTGAAGCCGTTTTAAGCGATGGCAAGGGCGAAATAAAACTTACCGGCAATTTGGGTAATGTAATGAAGGAAAGCGCCGCAACAGCATTTACCTACCTGCAGGCCAATGCCAAAAAAATAGGCATTGACCCCGAATTGTTTACCAAAAAAATGGTACACGTACACGTACCCGAAGGGGCTGTACCTAAGGATGGGCCCAGCGCAGGCATAACCATGCTTACCGCGCTAACCTCCGCATTTACTGGCCGCAGGGTTAAACCCTACCTGGCCATGACGGGCGAAATTACCCTGCGCGGGCAGGTGCTACCCGTTGGCGGTATTAAGGAGAAAGTGCTGGCTGCCAAACGTGCGGGCCTGCGCGAAATAATTATGTGCTGGCAAAACGAGAAAGATGTGAAGGAAATAGACAGCACCTTTATAGAGGGCCTGCAGTTTCACTACGTTAAAACCATGCAGCAGGTGCTGGATATTGCCCTGCAATAAAATATTTTTTATAAAAGCAAACTGATTACCCTTTTACACCGTTTGTTTACACATCAACAGGAATTTTTTCATGTTGGTTGTTTTAAGGGTTAAAAAACTTCCCCCATTTTCATGGGGGATTTTTTTTGGGGCAAACCTTTCTTATCTAAAACCATAACAAAATTTGGTTATTTGTTATTTTATTCTACATTTGTAGAATAAAATAACAAATCGTAGAACAATGCAGCTATCTAAAAGTGAAGAGCAACTGATGGAACATTTGTGGACACTGCAAAAGGCTTTTTTAAAAGACCTTGCAGATTGCCTGCCCGAGCCTAAGCCAGCGGCTACCACCATAGCTACTTTGCTAAAAAGAATGCAGGATAAAGGCTTTGTTGGCTATACCCTGTTTGGCAACTCGCGGCAGTACTACCCGTTGGTAACCAAACAAGATTATTTTGCCAAACATGTAAAAGGCATTATTTCAAATTATTTTAATGGTTCGGCCATGCAGTTTGCTTCCTTTTTTACAAAAGCAACCAACCTTACCACTGCCGAACTGGAAGAGCTTAAAAAAATGGTGGATGGTGAATTAAAAAAACAACAAAAATGACCCCCTACTTTCTTAAAACGATTGCCTGCTCGGCCTTTTTACTGGCGGCCTACCTGCTGCTGCTGGCCCGCGAAAAAATGTACACCTTTAACAGGCTGTACCTGCTATTGGGCGTTGCTATTTCATTCATCATCCCATTGTTTACTATACATACAACTGCCCCGCAAATAATGGCGGTACCGCAACAAATGTTGTACAAAGCAATACCAGCCAATATTGTGCAAGGGCAACCAGTAACAATAACTTCAAACCCGGTAAACATATTTGCAGTAACAGGCTGGTGCATTTACACCTTTGTAACCATTGCGCTGCTGCTGCGTTTTTTATTGAACCTGTTAAGATTGCAGAGGTTATCCCATAACAACAACAGCATTTTTTACAAGGGTGCCAGGCTTGTATTAATAGAGGCCCCCATAACGCCCTTCAGCTTTTTAAACAACATTTATATACACAAACAAGCATATAACAATCAACAACTTGAGCCAGAACTTTTAACGCACGAACTGGTGCATGTAAA
>CAZRDD010000262.1:0-7286 GCA_964598675.1 uncultured Parafilimonas sp. | reverse complement strand
ACGGTTGATTAGTTGCCCCAAATTTCTCGTAAAACTGTTTAATGCCCGGTATGTCCGAGCCCTCAAAATCGAATATCAACCCGGTACCGGCAAATTCTTTTATTATACCATCTATTAATACATGATTGGCGCTTTTAAGTTTGCCCTGCTCAGTAGTGGTATTCATAAGGTTGTATATACGTCGGCCGTCTCTTAAAAAAAGGCCTGTACAAAGTATTTGGTTTGCAGCTTCATCAAATACCTGTCTCGCAAAAACCATTTGCTGTTTTTCAAGGGCGTTGCATAATGCTGTAAAGCGCTGGTAGTCTTTTTCTTTGGTATTTAAAAACCGGGCCTGGTACTCCTTCTCATACATTTTAATGGTAACGGCAATATCACAAGGTTGTATAATTAGGTTGTAGCGCGAAGCTTTTTTAAGATTGTTTGCAGCATCGGTTTTGTAATGACTAAAAGTGTGTGTGTACGGTACCGAAAGGGGAATAATAAAATTATTATTACTTATCAAATTATTGTAATTCAATTTATTATAAAAGTTAAATGAATAACTTCCGTAACGTACAAATTTAAAAAATTGGTGCAGCGGTGGTTCAGCATTACCAGTGTTAGTTTGGCAAAACCAACCAAGCTGCTGAACAAAAGGCACATCGTACGTATAGCGTATACCCCATTTTTTTCGCCAGGGCACGGGCATTACCGCTTCGTAATCGCCCATCACTATGCCAATCCAGTTATCGGCCATATTATCCAGGTAAATTGACAGGGCATAAATAACACCGTTCTCACTGTTTTTTATGCAGCCATCCCATTTAGTACGGTCGATATTTTTAGAGGAGAGAATTTGTATGTTACTACCCATGGCTTACAATATATAATACAACACGCTTTTTTGGTGAAGTTATTATTTACCCTTGCCTGATAAAATGATTTTAAGGGTATAAATCATAATTTTAAGGTCAAGCAGCAAGGATATGTTTTCAATGTACAACAAATCATATTTCATACGCTCAATCATCTCTTCCACATTGGAGGCATAACCAAACTTAACCATTCCCCACGATGTAAGACCGGGTTTAACTTTTAAAAGGTAACGGTAGTAGGGCGTTGTGGTATTTATTTTATTTATGTAAAACTGCCTTTCTGGCCTGGGGCCTACAAAACTCATTTCACCGCGTACAATATTAAGCAGTTGGGGTAATTCATCTAACCGCCACTTGCGCATAAACCTTCCCCAGGGGGTTATGCGAGGGTCATCTTTTGATGACAATGCAGGCCCGTGTTCCTCTGCGTTGTTGTACATGGACCTGAACTTGTATATCATAAAAGGTTTGCCTTTAATGCCAATCCTTTCCTGTGTATAAATTACCGCCCCTTTTGAAGAGAGTTTTGT
This sequence comes from uncultured Parafilimonas sp., assembly GCA_964598675.1. Lineage (GTDB taxonomy): Bacteria > Bacteroidota > Bacteroidia > Chitinophagales > Chitinophagaceae > JABDFW01. The sequence goes on along the minus strand of CAZRDD010000262.1, from coordinate 5,899 downwards.
TTTTATGGCAACAAAAATGAGTAAAGGTGTTAATATAATGGCCGATAATATAGAAAGTACCACATCTAACAACCTTTTTAAATTGCGCTGCCAGGCAGGCATAGGGTTGGTATCAATGCCAATAAGCAGGGCCCCAAAAAGGTTCTCCACCTTAACTGAGCCGTACAATATTTCAAAAGTTTCCGGTACAACCTTCACCTCCACATCTTTTTCGCTAAGCCTGCTGATGAGTGTATCAACCTGGGGTTGCTCGGTTTTGTCCAGCGATATTATCACCTGCTCTACATTTCTTTCCTGTATAACTTTTTCAATACAATCGGTATTGCCAAGCCTGGGTATCCATGTAGATAAACCGTTTCTGTTGCCTTTATCATCCGACAGAAAGCCTATTATGTTTAGGCCAGACTCCTTATTATTAACTATTTCACGGTAAGTATCGTACGACTTACGGTTGTTACCCACAATAAGGGTGTTAAAATAATACTTGCCGCTTATTAAATGTTTTCTCGCCACGAGGATAAATACGTAACGGCCCGCAAATGGGATTAGTGTTTGTAAAAATAACAGCGAAAAAAATAAAATATACAGGTAAGTATAGCTTTGGCGGTGATCGTTTAAAAACAACAGGAACAACAGTAATACACAACCCACCAGTGATTGTATAAAGGTGTTGGTAAGCTCAGTAAGCCTGGACTTTTTATAAATTGATACATTATAAACCCCCGATATGCTGTACAGTATAACCCAAAATAAAGGTATGGCTAACAGGTTTAGTAAATAGTAAGGGTCATAAAAAAACAACCCGGTAAGGGTGGCAGGCTGCTCGTTAAGCAATGTTCTGCGCAACAGCGAAATGGCCACCCATACAAGTGCAGAGGCAATATAGTCGGTTATTATATACTTGCTTATATGTAAGGGTACGTATTTGGGCATATTTAAAGGCTTATACTGCGGGGTACTGCGCCTTGTTGATTTTTTCTAATATTTTATGCGCCACTTCCATTGCCAGGTAACCATCAATTTCCGATACTGTAGTGGGCTTATTTTCAACAATAGAATCTCTAAAGGCCGTAAGTTCATCTTTTATAGCGTTAGCCGGTTTTATATCGGGGTTGGTTATTGCAATTGTTTTAGTGCCGTGTGGGGTTTCTATATCAAATGTAAAGGCATCTTCATCGCCATCCTGCCTAAGTTTTATGATTTCTGTTTTTTTATCTAAAAAATCAATACCAATATACGCATCTTTTTGAAACAGCCTTATTTTACGCATTTTCTTCATACTTATGCGGCTGCTGGTTAAATTAGCTACACAACCATTGTTAAACTCAATACGCACATTGGCAATATCCGGCGTATCAGTCATTACAGCCACACCGCTGGCAGAGATATGCTTTACATCGCTTTTTACAATGCTCAAAATAATGTCAATATCGTGTATCATCAGGTCTAAAATCACACTAACCTCGGTACCCCTGGGGTTAAACTGGGCAAGCCTGTGTACCTCAATAAACATAGGCTTAAGCTGCAGGTTTTTAACCGCCTGGTAAGCAGGGTTAAACCTTTCCACATGGCCAACCTGCACTTTTACGTTGGCCTCTTTGGTCATTTTTAATATCTGGCGGCCTTCTTCTATAGTATTGGCAAGCGGTTTTTCAACAAAAACATGCTTGCCTTTTTTTATAGCCAACTCGCAAAGGGCAAAATGGTGGTTTGTAGGTGCAACAATATCGGCAGCATCTATCTCTGCCACTAAATCAGGCGCATGTAAATATCTTTTCAAACCGTACTTTTCCTCCACCTCCTTAGCAATATCATCATTAGGGTCGTAAAAACCCACCAGTTCAACACCGCTTATTTCTTTCCAGTTGTTCAAATGAAATTTACCTAGGTGCCCAACACCAAAAACGCCTATTTTAAGCATACCGTATTCTTCCTTTTAACGGGTAAAGATAATTAAAGCCTTTCAAAATAAAACCTAACATAAGCACTAGCTGTAAAACATGCAGTAAATGTGCAAAACTTATAAATAATTGGCGTTCATACTTTACATGCAGGTTACCAAATACATGTTTGGCTAAGTGCCCAGGGGTTAACCGTTCAGTTTTACTTCAGATTTAATGTAGTATTTTGGTAGCAAATTACAGTTATTGAAGTTGCTTATAATTGAAGATGAACGGGAGCTAAGCCGCAACATGGTTGATTACCTTGGTGCGGAAGACTACATCTGCGAGGCTGTTTATACCTACCGCGATGCCCTTGAAAAAGTGGAGGGCTACGATTACGATTGTATTGTATTGGATATAATGCTGCCCGGTGGCAATGGGCTGGAGTTGCTTAAATACCTGAAGAAGATAAAGAAAACCGATGGTGTAATTATAATATCTGCCAAAAACGCCCTGGAAGACAGGATAACCGGGCTGGAAACAGGGGCGGATGATTACCTGGTGAAGCCTTTTCATTTGTCTGAATTAAGTGTGCGTATTGCCGCCCTGCTCAGGCGCAAAAACTTTGGTGGGCAGCCTGTTATTACAGTGGGCGATATTCAAATTGATACGGCCGGTAAAGAAGTGACTGTTAACAATAACATTATAACCCTTACGGTAAAGGAATACCAATTATTGATGTTTTTTGTGGTAAACCGCAACAGGGTGTTATCTAAAAACTCTATTGTAGAGCATTTATGGGGCGACGATATGGATTTTGTAGCCAACCACGATTTTATTTACACGCACATAAAAAACCTGCGCAAAAAAATTATTGGCGCGGGTGGCGATGATTGTATAAAATCGGTTTACGGGGTTGGATATAAAATGCAGGTACGATGATATAATTGATTGAAAATAAATACTAATTGAAGGATTTATACTCAAGTATTGAGTAACCGCACTAAGGCATAATGAAGCTATTTACAAGATATAACCGCGTTAACATACTGGCCACCATTGCAACATTTATTGCAGGGGGTATTTGTTTTTATGCAGTGTTGTATTACATATTGCGCAGGCAGCTTGATGAAACGTTGCGCAGCGAGCAACAGGAGATAACCGAATACGTAACCTCCCACGGCCAGCTACCTGAGTTTGAAAACACCAGGCATCAATGGATAACGGCAGAACAGACTACAACCCTATTACCGCACAGGTTCTTCAAGAGCAGGCTGGTACACGACAACAGGGATGGTGATGATGACTGGATAAGGCAGCTTTCATTTACCATAAGGGTTAACAACAGTTTGTACAACATAACGGTTAACCGCAGCGAAGCTGAAACGGAAGACCTGCTGAAGCTTATTATTGCCATAACGCTGGGTATGATAGGCCTAATTTTACTGGTTAATTATTTCATCAACCGCAGGCTTGTAACGCGGCTATGGCGGCCATTTTACCATACCATTGATGGTATAAGAAACTATAGGGTGGCTGTTGAAAAACCGTTGCAGCTGCCTGCGGAACCCATTGACGAGCTAAACCTGCTGAACAATAGCATTAACGATATGACCGCCCGTATTTACCGTGAGTACCAGGCACTGAAATCGTTTACCGAAAATGCCTCGCACGAAATGCAAACCCCGCTGGCAGTTATCAATGGAAAAATTGAACTGCTGCTGCAGAAAGATACGCTGGATGAAGCGGGCATTCAGCAACTGCTGGCCATTGAACAGGCCACCAAAAAACTGGCCCGGTTGCACCAAAGCCTCCTGCTGCTGGCCAAATTGGAAAACAGGCAGTTTGTGCCGGATGAGCCGGTAGATATGCAGCAGGTAATTGCTGCCAAGGTTGAGGAGTGGCAGGATTTAGTTTTGTCGAGAAATTTGACAGTACAGGTAAACAGCGAAAAAACAATTATTGCCTTTCACAGCCAGCTTGCCGAAATACTGGTTAATAATTTATTCAACAACGCCTTAAGGTACACCCCTAAGGGTGGCAATATAAATGTGGTGGTACAAAATGGCAGCATGGTGATAGCGAATACCGCCGCTGCGGGCAGCCTGGATACAGATAAGGTTTTTATGCGTTTTTATAAAACGCAAAACATAATGGAAGGCACGGGGCTGGGCCTTGCAATTATAAAGGAAATATGCAGCCTTGCAGGCTTTGAAGTGCTGTACGGTTTCAGCAACGGGTACCATGTTTTTACCATCAATTTCAGGCAATAAACTTAGTAAGCATGAAGGTTTTAATGAGTATTATTTTATGTATTGTTACAACAGTTTTTTTGCAGGCACAAAGCAAAAACCTTGATTATTATATAAATGCAGGCCTGCAAACCAGCCCGTTGCTAAAAGATTATGCCAACCAGGTGGAGATAAACCGTATAGACAGCGCCCGTATTGCAGCAGGGTATAAGCCGCAGGTAAATGCAGTAAGCACCAATAGTTATTCGCCTGTAATTGGCGGTGTTGGCTACGATGGTGCCATTACTAATTTTGGCAACTTTAGCCAACTGGTGGCTGCAACCAAGCAATTAATAAGCAAAGCCAACCTTAACAACCAGTTTGGTGCGGTACGTTTAATGAACGATTCCGTGCGTATTGCCTCAAAAATTACGGAGCAGGACCTAAAAAAAACAATCACCACACAGTACATCATTGCTTATGGCAGTTGGCAGCAATACCAGTTTAACCAGGATGTGTACAACCTGCTTGCGCAGGAAGATACCCTTTTAAAAAGATTAACGCAGGCCAGCGTTTACCGCCAAACAGATTACCTTACTTTTTTAGTAACCTTTCAGCAACAAAAACTGGCGGTTATGGGTGCCAGAAACCAGTACCAATTGGATTTTGCCCTGCTAAACTATGTTAGTGGCCTGTTTGATACAGCCTTTACACCCATAACCTCCCCCGGCCTGGAATTAGGCAATATGCTGGAGGCTGCCAATACTGCTTTTTACGAAAAGTACCGTGTGGACAGCCTTTTGTTGCGCAACGCCGATGCGCAGATTGATTTTAATTACAAACCTAAAGTAAACTTTTATGCTGATGCAGGTTTCAATTCAAGCTTTACTTATCAGGCGTATAAAAATTTTGGTACCAGCGTTGGGGTAAATCTCTCCGTGCCTATATACGATGGCAAACAGCGTAAAATGCAGCATAGTAAGATAGCTATTGCCGAACAAACAAGGCAAAACTATCAAAGCTATTTTATTACGCAGTACAACCAGCAGTTGGCACAACTTGGCCAGCAATTGCAAAACACGCAGCAGCTTATTATTGAAACGGAAAGCCAGCTTAAATATGTGGAAAGCCTTATACAGGCCAATGCAAAGCTGCTTGCCACAGGCGATGTACGCATTGCAGACTATATTATTGCTATTAACAATTACCTGAACGCAAAAAATATCATACTGCAGAATACGGTTAACCGGCTACAGATTATTAACCAGGTTAATTACTGGAGCCTTAAATAATTACAGCAACGGATGCTTTATAAGTAGTTTTAAAATTTGTTTTTATGAACAAAAGAATGGCATTTTATATATTGGCTTTATGCTCATTAATTACTTCCTGCAAGCCAAAAGCAGCAGCGGAAGATGATGCTGGCGCGGCACCAGGCAGTGTGGTAACACCTGTTACCGTTACAAACCCCGAAAAGGGTAACATGAGCGAAACCGTACAGGTAAACGCTGTATCGGCTTTCTTGCTTAAAACCTATGCTAAAGCAGTTGCCAATGGTTATTTAGAAAAGGTGAATGTACAGCCGGGGCAGTATGTTACCAAAGGGGAAACCTTATTTATTATTAAAACCAAGGAGGCCCAGGCACTGGGTAATTTGGTAAACCGGCTGGATACCTCCCTGCATTTTGAAGGCACGATTGCCGTTAAATCGCCGGGCAACGGGTATATAACCCAGTTAACTTTTACTGCTGGCAATTATGTGCAGGACGGTGAGCAACTGGCAGA
>CAZRDD010000261.1:0-7328 GCA_964598675.1 uncultured Parafilimonas sp. | reverse complement strand
TTTTAGGCTGGCATAATGCCAGTATGGGCTGCAATTTACATGGGTTTCATCACTTAAAATTGATAAAATACAGCATGGGTAATTACAGGCTAATGGGGCCGGTTTGGTATAACAGGCAGGGGAGTGGGCGGGCCGAAAAAAAGCCCGCCCTTGTAAAAAGGCAGGCTTATTAAACCTCAACCAACAACTATTTAAGATGAATCTCTTTTTAATTTTTTACAATGCCCGTAAGCGGGTATTTAAGGTTTTGATATTCCTTAAGGTCAATTTTAATGCTGCCTACCGATATAGGGCTTTCAACCCGCACAGGTATGTGGTTGGAGTCGTCGGTTACCCACATCAGCATTTTATCATCGTTTTTAAACACATTACCGGTGATAACCTGTGGACTTAGTTTAATGGCATTGTACTTGCCGTACCTTGTTTTTACGGTTTCTTTGCCAATATACTTTACGTAAAGGTTATACACTTTATTATCCAAAAACATGCTGAACGTAATTTTATCGCCGGGCTTATAACTGTTGTAATCAATATTGCGGGCATAGTATATGGCATTTATAACATCCTGCACACGCTCCGGTACCTTGTACACACCTGTTGATGTAACTGCCGTATTTGTTTGCTGGTTAAAAGCCACTTCCTCGTGCATTTTAAAGCTGCCCTCGTTAATGTTGCGTATAAACTTAACTGACTGAAGGTCGTTGGTGTTAAAATAACTCTCGTACCTGTCGCGTACTTTAAATATCCAGTCGTATTTGGAGTTTGTTGAACCTTCGCCCACTACATGAAATACGTTGTTGTTATTGTACTGCTCCACCGATGTGCTAAAGGTAGCCGTACCAGCATTTATATATAAACCAATTACATTATAAAAAACGGTATAGGTTATTTTTTCTCCGTGCTGAAAAGCCACCTGCTGGGCATTAACCCTGCCCAGCAGGGTTAAAAGCATTATTAATATTGTTAGTTTTTTCATTGCGTTATCTTTTATCCCTGTTCTGTTGCAAACATCCTGCTTATAATAAAGACTGACGAACGGGCCGTTATATTATTTTAAATACAGTAAATTATTGTTAATCCTGCTGGTTAGCCCTGCTGTTGCAAAAGCCTGCTATGCAGTTGTTTTTAAATTTATGTAAATTTTATCGAACAGCAAAATCCCTTCTTTTAATAAGTTTTCCGGTACATCCCTGCCTGCCACCAGGTACATTTCGTTAATCCAGGGTTCAATAGTATGCCTCAACGCAGCACCATCAGCCGTAAGCGAAACAAGTTTGTTTCGCCTGTCGCTGGGGTCTTCTGTGCGTTTTACCAGGTTGCGGCGGCTAAGGTTATCTATCAACAGGGTAAGGCTTGCTTTATCTTTCAACACATAGTCTGCTATTTCCTGTTGTTTTAACCCCTCCTTTTCCCACAAACATTTAAGCACTTCCAGCATTTCAAAACTCAGGTCAAGCCCGTGTTCTTTAAACTTTTTGCGTATAAAGTATTTAAACGCCATTTGCGCCCTTACAACGGTGCTGCTAAATTCAGTAAATGTATTTTGCTTCTGTTTCATAAACACAGTACAAAGTTAAAGGTAAAACAGTTAAACATTCAACTAATGTTACTGGGTTAACTACTATTTAAGCAATGGCTTAAAACCATTATCATAAAATTTAACAGGCAACAGGTACCAGGTTTTTGTTGCATTAAATTTTTAAAAAAGGCATCTTGAACGGTGAGGAGGTTACGGTAAGTTTTTTTTACAGATAACCTGGGATTGTTTCTTTACCAGGTTAAACATTTTAAAAAGCAGGAATTTTAAATGCCTGTACCATAAGGTTTTGTCGGCTTTTGGCAACAGGGCGAAAGGAGCCAGTGCCTGAATGTACAGCTGGTGGCGCTAAAAAAGAGAATATATTTTTTTTAAAAATATATTTTTAAAATGAATGCGTAAGGTTTTGTGAAATATATTGATAGCATTAACAGCGCTTAAATTTTTGTTTAAACATTATAAAGCCATTCTGCAAATAAGGCAATTTTGTGCCGATTGCTTTATTTTTGCCCCTAATGCTAACACCAAGAACCATAATTGTGCAAAATTTACTGTTCGTATTTTTAATTGTATTTGTTGCTACAGGCTGCGGCCAGGGTCCCTCAAACAGCTTACCGGTAAGTAAAGTTTCAGATTCTTCAATATTATATCCAGCAGATTTTACGTTTTCGGCATTGTCGCCAGCCGAAGCGGATGTTTATAAAAACGAAGTAGACGCCTATTACAAAAAACACCTGCTTGCTTCGGGTTTTAATGGGGCTATACTGGTGGCAAAAAATGGTGAAATTGTGTTTGAAGAATACAAAGGCTATATCAACTTTAAAACCAAAGAAGCAATAACGGCCGAAACACCTTTTCACCTCGCCTCTATATCTAAGACGTTTACAGGGATGACTATTTTGAAACTGTGGGAGCAGGGGCGTTTATCGCTGGATGACGATTTGCTTAAATATTTTCCCAACCTGCCATACCACGGTGTAACCATTAAAATGCTGCTGAGCCACCGCACAGGGCTGCCCAATTACCTTAATTTTATGGACAGCTTCTGGAACCGCAAGCAAAGGGCCACCAACCAGGATGTGGTGGATTATATGGTTGCCCATAAACCCCGCGTAGAAGGCTTGCCCGGCAGAAGTTACCATTACAACAATACCAATTTTATGCTGCTGGCCCTGGTAATTGAGAAAATTACCCACCAGCCTTACCCGCAGTATATGAAAGACAGTGTTTTTACCCCCCTGGGTTTAAAAAACACGTATGTATTCTCCTCAAAAGATACGCCTAACTATGTGCCTACCTACATAGGCAGCAGGCCTTACCCAATGGACCACCTGGATTGTACTTACGGCGATAAAAATATTTACAGCACCGTGCGCGATTTGTTGTTGTGGGATAAAGCCCTGTACCAGCACACCTTTGTAAAAGCTTCCACTTCTGCGTTGGCGTTTACCCCGCAAAGTTTTGAACACAAAGGCATGCGCAACTACGGCCTGGGCTGGCACCTTTTTACCAACAGTACCGATACCATTGTTTACCACAACGGCAAATGGCATGGCGAAAACAATACATTTGCCCGGCTGGTACAGCAAAAAGCAACCATTATAGTGTTGGGTAATAAGCAAAACGCCAACATTTTTGCTGCAAAAAATATGTCAACCATTTTTACTTCAAGGGCAGATACAACACGGTTTGAGGAATAATACCGTAGGGCGCTAAGGCTGATTTTTACCGCTTATTTTTTAAACTGCACCAAATACTCCGATAAATACTGGCTGGTATCCGGTTGGTTATCTTTATAAAATAACCTTGCCTTTTCGCCAAGGCGAAGGCAGGTGTTTTTTGCCACAACATCCTCCTTACCGGCCAATGGCTGCAACGATGGATACCACAGCACATGCCCCGGTTTTTGCACCAGCAGCTTAGGGGTGCTCCATTGCTGGGCATTATCGCCCGTGCCGAGGTCTTTATTTTTATTAAACGAAATATAAATGCTGTTGCCCTTCCACGATGGGCCTTCGGCTTTGGCCATCAGCATTACCCAGGCCTGCAGGTAAGTGTTCCAGCTTACGGAAGGCCCCCAAAAGTATTTGGCCGTGGGGGAGGAGGCAGGGCCGCCACCTTCTTCCGCCGGTATTACCAGCGGGGCAACAGGCTTGCCAACACCATCAAAAGCAGCATTAAAACCAGTGCCATCCCAACGGAGGGCCTTGCCTGCCGGGTTATCAAGGTCGGTTAGTTTTATACGGGCAATGCTGATGCATTGGCCTTTATGTTCCAGCGCAGGGTTATACGTGGCATGATTGTAAGTGCCCGGGTAGCCGTACTCACCATAAAAAAGGTAAAGATAGCCGCCGTTTGCAACGGCACTCGGGTCCCCCGTGCCGCCTGCAAAATTAATAGCGGTATTATCGGGCCTTAAAATAAGCCGGGGCTGCCTGTCCTCAATAAAAATGCCTTTATTTTCCCAGCTATGCCCGCCGTTGGTTGATTTCATAATACCAATACGGCATACTGCGGTAGCCGTTGCCGGGCCTTTTAGCCCTTGCGGCCAGTTAATGTTTTTGTACCCCTGGCCGGTAGTTGAGTCGTATGGCAGGGTGGCGGGGTAGTTTTCGTTATGGTATACGGCGTAAAGGGTTTTGCCGCTGGCATCGGTTTCATCCTGGTAAACAGTTTCAAACCAAACCGCCCCATGCAGGCCGGGGGTACCGGGTGGCGTATTCAAAGGCATTTGCGGCTCCGTAAATTCGTTGCTGCGCCTGCCAAAGGTTTCATCGGCGTGCCTGCCGTCGGCAAATTTCAACTCCCTGCTGTAGCCCCATAAAGGGTCTTCCCCATATTTACCCGGAAAAATGCGAAAAGTATCACCCACCCATGCCTCGGCCATATTACAGTCTACAAACGAATTGAAGTTGAATTTTTGAGACGGGATGAGCAAAGCAGATGGCGTGGAGCCTTTAAGCTTTTTTTTGGTGAATGGCAGCACCGTGTATACCAGAATACCTAAAATAACAAATATGCAAATGACGAATAGTTTTGTTTTGGCAGGCATCGTTTTATATTTAACAGCTTGAAAATTAAGCAAAAAATACAGGTTGCCTGTATAAGCCGCGCCAATTTTGTCCGTTTTTTACAAAATGCAGCAGATAATTTGCCCGCCTGTGTTTTTATGTTCATCATTGTTAATACTTTCAGGCATAAATTACTCCAGATGAAAAAATTGTACATACTGTTGTTTGCTTTATTGTTTGGTGCTGCAGTACATGCACAAACCCCCGAAGACTCAGTGAAGGCTGCCGTAAACAGCCTTTTTACAGCAATGTTACAGGCCGACAGTGCAGGCGTTGTACACGCCTTTACCAGCGGGGCCATTTTGCAAAGTATTAAAGAGAAAGACGGGGCTGTTTATGCCGAGGATGATAAAGTAACTGATTTTGCCCATATTGTTGGCGGGTTAAAAAAAGGGGATGGTGATGAGCGCATTAGGTTTGATGTAGTAAAAATTGATGGCCCCCTTGCCATAGTATGGACACCTTACCAGTTTTACTACAAAGGCAAATTCAGCCATTGCGGTGTAGACTCCTATCAATTGCTGCGGGTAGCCGGTGGCTGGAAGATACAATACCTTATTGATACCCGGCGCAAAGGCGGTTGTTTGTAAGCAAACCATCACCCTGCAAAAGCTGGCTACCAATGTTTAAACAGCGGTGTTAAAACGTTGTGCGTTGTAAAAACAGGGCAGGGGTTTATTGGGATTTTTGTGCTGTTACAGCTTTTCCATAATCACAGCAAACTCATTAATACCATCCCACAGGTTTTGCAGCCGCAGGTTTTCATTTTCAGCATGCTGGTTATCATCATAATTTGCAATAGGTACAATGGCTATGTGTACCCCCATAATATCCTCAATAGTGCGCAGCGGCAGGCTGCCACCGGTACCCGGCATAATAACCGGTGCTATGGTTGAGCTTGCATTAACAGCCGCAATAAGCTGTTGGGCAAACGGCAGGTTTAAAGGCGTGCGCTGCGCATTGTAGCCACTGCCCCAGTTTATGCGTGCAATAAGGGCATGGGCCAACCGCTCTTCCGGCGTTGGGTCGCGGTTTATAACATAATAGCCTTGCGCTTCAACATGTTTTACCAGCTTATTCACTTGCCGTTGCCAGTCGTTACCCAGTACCAGCCTAAGGTCTAAACTGGCCGTGGCAGTGGTGGGTATAATATTGCGGCTAAGCGCACCAACATCGGCGCTCTGCAGCCCGTTAATATTAAGGCTTGGCAGGTTAAGCAGTTCGGTTTGGGTTTCGCCGCTGCCCTCCGGTTGTGCAAGGCCAAGCATTTCGGCAAGGGCCTGCCCATCTTTGGGTATTTGTGCTACGGCCTCTTTTTCTACTGCATTAAAAGGTACCACATCGCTGTACCAATCTTTTATAAGTACATGGCCGCTGGCGTTGCGCATGGTGGCCAATAATTGCACCAGCCGCCAGGCAGGGTTGGGGGCCCAATTACCATAATGGCCGCTGTGCAATGGGCGGTTGGGGCCATAGGTGGTTATTTCAACATTTACATCGCCCCTTACGCCAAAGCTAACCAGTGGCCTGCCCGAAGGGTGAACGGGGCCATCTGCAATAATCCAGTCATCTGCCGCCAGCAATGTTTTATTAGCCTGCAATATCTCCGCCAGGTGTGTGGAGCCCTTTTCTTCTTCCCCCTCAAATAGAAATTTTATGTTGGAGGCCGGTAATTTGCCCTGCTGTAAAAGGGTGTGGTATGCCTCAATAATAACCATTACGCCTGCTTTATCATCGCCCGTGCCACGGCCATACAACCGTACATCGCCCTGCAGGGGTATGGCTGCATTAGTTGTATCTAATGGGTGGCCGCCCTTATCAAAGGGTGCCGAGTACAGTACAGGCGAAAAGGGGGCAATGCCTTTGGCCCAGGCACCGGGGTTTACCGGCTGCCCATCGTAATGGGCATAATACAGTATGGTATTTTTTGCACCGGGCACCATTTTTTCGGCATATACTACCGGTGGTATGCCGGGTTCGTTTGCCCGTAGTAAGCGGGCTGTTAAGCCAGCGCCTTTAAGCATGGTGCTTATAAAGGCTGCATTCTGTTCCATTTGCTCCGGGTCGCCGGTGTTTGGCAGGCTGCAAAAACGGCTAAACGTTTTGTAAAGTGCGTGTTGTTGTTCAATACTAACAGTACCGGCAGGTGCTTGTTGCGCCAGCAGGCATGCGCCCGGTTGTATAGTTAAAATAATACCAATGGCTAATAAAAACAGGGTATTACGCTTAAATATATTCATACTTAAAGGTAATACTGCCAGCAGTATAAAATTAAAGCTGTTAAACAAACTTTATGGCTAGACCATAAAGGTGTTTATTAAGAGGAGGACTGTTTTGTTGATGATGCCCCAATGCCGGCTTTTTTGGTTTTGCCTGCTGGGATGCATTGTTTTATTTGTTGTTGATTGATATGCGTTTATAAACATAATCGCCGTTAGCGGTAATGCCTGTTACTACAACTGAATAAGTTGTTGGTGCATCGGCTGTGTAAAAACTAACGGTTGATTTACCTGTTACATCAGTTACAATATTGCCATTCCAGTAAATGGTATTCCTGTTATCGGGTTCCTTACTGTTTTTAAGGGTTTTGTTGGAATAATCGGGCATGGTAAAGGCGGGTGCCGCATGGTATGTACGTGGCGACACAATTTTTAAGCCAGCGGGGCCTCTGGCAGCATAATCCCCCCGGGAAAGCGTGTTAACAATAATGGCACCATTAG
>CAZRDD010000260.1:0-7340 GCA_964598675.1 uncultured Parafilimonas sp. | reverse complement strand
GTAAACGCGGTGGGCATAACAACATCCACCGTTTCAAGCACTTTAATATTTACCGGCACAAGGGCACTGCTGCAATTGCCGCTGGTGTACATAACATACACGGTGGTATCGGCATACAAGGGTGTGGTGGTAAAAACGCCTGTTGTGTTTTGTTGTACAGGGCTGCTGCCTGCGGTGGCATTGGCATACAGGCTGTACTGGCCGGCCTGCGGGTTTAACAGGCTTAGCGTGGCGGTACCACCTTTTACAATGGTTACCGCCTGGTATTGCGGCGGTGTAAGTGTGGCGGTGGTATCGGGTATTACAAAAACACTGCTGGTATCTGTGCAGCCAAGGGCATCGCCCGCCACAAGGTAATAGCTGCCGGGTGCTGCATTTACCAGGTTTATGGTTTGTGCTGCCTGTTGCCCGTTACTGGTGTACCAGGTATACGCTATTGGGGGTGTGCCGCTTACGTTTACCTGCGTTATGGCACCGTTTTGGTTGTTGCAAATGGCTGGTGTAACCACGCCGCCTGTAATACTAACGGGGGTGTTTACGGTATTGGCTATGGTGGTGGTAAGTAATTGCTGTTGGCAGCCATTACTGTCAGTAGCGTTAAAATAATAGTTGCCTGCAGGCAGGTTGGCGGCGGTTAAGCCGGTATCTACCACCTGGCCGGTATTGCTGTTCACCCACTCAAAACTAAACCCTGCGGCAGATGGGTTTAGTTGCGTTACCTGCAAAAAGCCGTTGGGCTGGTAACAGCCCTTAAGGGTGTTAACTACACCGGTAACACCAATTTGTTGCGGTGCCACCTGCGGTACAAAAAAGGCCGTGGTACTATCGGTACAGCCCGCTGCGCTGCTGGCGGTAAGCCTGTAATACCCCTGCTTAACATTGTACAGGTTGCTGGTGGTTGCCACCACTGCATGGGTTACAGTATCAGTCCATTGGTAGGTTGTGGCATTGGTTGCTAAAATGTTTTGTATGCTGCCCGTGGGTGGTGTGCATTTACTGGGTGTTATTGCCATGGCCGCCAGGTTAAATACAATACTGCCCTGCCCCGGTACTTTTATAAACGGGGTGGTGATGGTATCGCAGCCAGACTGGTCTTTAAACTTTAGCCGGTAACTGCCACCGGGTATATTGGTAAGGGCTGGGCCGCTGCCCGCAAGGTTGCCCAGGCTATCGTACCACAGGTAGGCTGCCGCGCCGGTAATATTGCTGAACTGTATATTGCTGATGCAGCCATTTTTTTGCCCGCAGGTGGCTGCGGTAATTTTGGCTGCATTAATATTAACGGTGGGCCCTGTTTTGTTGGTGAGCGTAAACCAGTAAGCCGAATCGCTGCAGGCAGCAATGGTATCTGTAATAATCAGTTTGTACCTGCCCGCGCCAACGTTGGTTAGGTTAAGCTGGTTTGAAACAACGGTACCAGCATCGTTAATCCAGCGTATAGCAATATCCTGGTAAGTGTTAATGGTTATGTTGCTTATGGCGCCCGAGAACTGACCGCACGATGGGTTGGTGATGCTAACGGCCTGGGTATCTATATGGGGCGTAAAATCGTACAGGGTATATTGTTTAAAATAGCTGCGGCAGGCTTTGCCCAGCCAGGCATCAAAAATATACAGGCCGGGGCCCACACTATCCAGGTTTAGCGTGGTGGCAATTACTGAGTCGTTCCAAACGCCGTTTACCTGGGTTAGATAATGCCATTTTACATTATCGCCGCCAGATATTTGCAAGCCCCTTATATAGCCGTTTTTTTTGCCGCACGATGGCTGTTTTGATCGTACAAAATAATCAATTATTTCGGGGGCCGAAAACTGGCTGGTGGCACCATTGG
This sequence comes from uncultured Parafilimonas sp., assembly GCA_964598675.1. GTDB lineage: Bacteria > Bacteroidota > Bacteroidia > Chitinophagales > Chitinophagaceae > JABDFW01. The sequence continues at coordinate 5,509 of CAZRDD010000260.1, read as the reverse complement.
CCAGCGATGTGGAGGTGGCCACCACTGCTGTATTAAAACTGCCCTTGTATTGCCAGGTGCTGTCTGCATTGGCAATGGTAAACCCAAGGTGCTGTTTACCTTCGCAGGCAAGGCAATCATCATCAAGGTACACATCTACCTTGCTGTTGGGCGTGGCAACCCCTTTTACAAAATTGATACCTGTGGAATCTATACGCACATAGCTGCTGAGGCCAGCATAAATTTGCCCGTTGGTATTAACAATGGTGCTGCTGTGGTAGCTGTTGCACAAGGTGGTGTTGTTGCGTATGGTAACCGGCGAACCACCATCGTAACGTATGCTGCCCTCAAACTGGTTGTCCTGAAAATAATAAACAGGGTTGGTGTAATTGTTGTAAATGATATTGCCCTGGCTGGGGTTATCGCCACCAATCATACCACCACCGGTACAGTTAAAAAGCGTAATGGCAAAGTCGTAAATGGTGTTGATGCGCAGCGAAAAAATTTTGTTTGCCTGCATGGTAACGTAGTTTGATACCCCATCAAGCCAAATAGCCCCCTGCAGGTAGTTGTTGTTAAACTGCAGGCCCAGGTCGCCACGGTTGCCGGTAATGTTTATAAAAACGGGCGAAGCATTGTCCGCTACCGAAACTGTTCCATCCGTTTTGGTGCCAAACTTGTTGTTGTTTATTTTGTAGGTGCCGTTGCCGGTGCTGGTAAATGTTTCAATATCTACATTGTACCCCGTAAATGAGTAGCCGGGGTATGTATAACCAAAAATAACGGTATTGCCTTCGGCAGGGCTGTCGCCGCCAATTAAAAGGTCGCTTGTACTAATAATGTACAGCGAGTAATACGTCATGGTAACTGTTGCGCCATTGTAGGTGTTGCTTAAACCGCCATTCATATCAAGCCCAATTATATTGCTTTGCAGGGTAAGCCCGCGGCTGGTATCGGCAGGTACATAATTGCCATAACGCGCTGTGTTTGCATAAATGCCCATAGTACAGCCAAATATATAATTGCCTGCCCCCGGCCTGCCTATCTGCAGGTTATGGCAGCGCAGGTACGATATGCCAATAACACCGTTTACTGTGTTGTTAATGGTGGTACTAAGCATGGCCATGCCGTAAATACCCACGTTGCTGCAATCGGCCAGGCTTAAAAAAGCAAAATTGCTGGTGGCAGCGGTGTTAAACAACAACACCCGCGCATTGCTAACGCCAATACCACTGCCTTTTTGCGATACGCCGTTGATGGCCATGTTTGAGGTAAGGCCCGGCAATGCAGATAACAGGGTAATGGTACGCCCGGCCAACGAGGTATCGGGCAGGGCGAATATGATGGAATCCCTGGTGATGGTGCCGTTGGCCGCACACTGGGCAATAGCATCGCGCAGGGTACCGGGGCCGCTATCGGCATTGGATGTAACAACAACAGTGCCTGCAAAAGCCATGTTTATACAGAACAGCAGTAAAGCAAACAGGTATATTTTTTTGGGGCAGGCCAACATAATTGTGTACCTAAAATAAAGCAAATATTTAATGTAAACTGTTAAAGGTGATGAAAAAGGGTGTGGTACGTGGCGGGGATAAGGGCTTTTTTACAGGGCACAGGACAGCAACACACCCCCCGCTTTACAAAATAGTAGTTTTATGTATGAAGATTATTGATTGGCTGGCGGCATTTTATGTTTTTGCAAAAACTAACCATGGCAGCCGCTTTGCTGATGGCCCCTGTTGTAACATTTTTTACCGGCCGCTATTTTTTTGATGGATGATGGCATTACCGCCGCATAACGGTATGGCCAACTGCCACCATAGTATTAAAACCCTTAGCTTTAACGTTAAACAGCAAACACAATGAACATTACAAGAATAGGTACACAGCCATCTGCAAAAGGCCCGGCCAACTGGTTTACCGGTGCCGTAAGAATAGATGCATTGTTTGCCGCCAACGAGGCGCGGCGTGCAGCATCGGCACTTGTTACATTTGAGCCGGGTGCACGTACCGCTTGGCATACGCACCCGTTAGGGCAAACCTTAATTGTTACGGCGGGCTGTGGATGGGTACAAAAACAGGGTGGGCCGGTTGAAGAAATTCGCCCGGGAGACGTGGTTTGGTTTGAGCCGGGTGAAAAACATTGGCATGGCGCTACTGCCACCACCGGCATGAGCCATATAGCGATACAAGAAAACCTGGATGGCAAAGTGGTGGACTGGCTGGAGCATGTAAGTGATGAAGAATATAAAAAATAGGGCGGTTGAAGTAACAGCAAAAAGCCATCGCATGCAACTGCACCGGGCGGCCCCTTAGTCATAACAGCCGTTATTACAAAGCTGAAGCCCCTGGCCGGAGAATAACCGGCAAAAGCACCTCCTCCGTTAGGGGAAACTTTAAAAACGAACCCGCCAGCCTTAAAATAACATGAAAGTTTAAAAAGAATATTTTAAAATATACTTTTTAGTATATTTTTGCACTGTCAATTTAAACAGGATGTTAAGTAAAGCGGAAAGAACAAAGCAGTTTATACTGGAAACAGCGGCCCCCATTTTTAACCAAAAAGGTATATCGGGGGCCAATATTGATGATGTACTTGCTGCAACCAAGTTAACCAAAGGTTGCCTGTACGGCCATTTTGAAGGCAAGGAAGACCTGGCCCTGCAGGTGGTTGACCACATGCTGCACAATAATGGCGAAAAAATACTGCTTACCATAAGCAAGGCCAAAACGGCTAAGGGTAAGGTGTTCGCCTTTCTCGACTTTTATAAAGACCCTATAGATACATACCTTAAAGGCGGGTGCCCCATCTTTAATATTGCAGTAGAATCGGATGATAACTTTCCCGCAGTAAAAGAAAAAATAGCAGGTGTAATACGAAACGCACAGGAGTTATTTATTTCCATTTTAAATAAAGGTATTAAGGATGGCGAATTATCGGCCAGGCTTGACCCCGTTGTGTATGCATTTAAAGCAATGGCGGCTGTGGAAGGGGGCGTTGTTATGTGCAGGGCTATGAATACCGCAAAGCCAATGCAGGGTTTGATTAAAAGCCTGAAGGCGGAATTGGAAAGCTATGCGCTTTGATTTTTTTTAAAATAAAATATACTAAAAAGTCTTTTTTATAACATTACAGGGCTTATAAGCCATAACTGGTGTAGTTTTTACAATCATTAACCGGTTTACAAACAACAGCAATAAAAATATACTAAATAGTATAAAATAGTTAACAACAAATACATATCATCATCTAAAACAACAAAAATGAAACAAACAATTTTAATTACCGGTGCCTCCTCAGGCTTTGGTTTGCTTATTGCAAAACAACTACACGAAAACGGTTATCATGTAATTGGTACAAGCCGCAACCCTGAAAAAATTCAGGCATCATTACCCTTTAAAATGCTGGCATTAGACCTTGATTCCGAGCAATCAATAAACAGTTTTTCAGAAAGGCTTTTTAAAGAAATTCCGCAATTGGATATTCTGATTAATAACGCTGGCTTTTTTGTATCGGGTATTGCAGAAGAAACGCCTATTGAATTGGGCAGACAACAATTTGAAACCAACTTTTGGGGCACTATCAAGGTTACCAATGCTATTCTTCCACATTTTAGAAAACAAAAATTTGGTAAGATTATAACCGTAGGCTCCATTGTAGGGTTGGTGGCATTTCCCAATGCGTCTTACTACGCTGCATCTAAACATGCGCTGGAAGGCTATTTTAAAACACTGCGTTATGAGCTTAATGAGTTTAATATTAGTGTAGCTATGATTGAGCCATCTGCTTTTAAAACAAGTATTTTGGATAATTCATCTTCAACTACTCATAAAATTAAAGACTACAATACACTAAGAGGCAAAATTGAAAGGTTTACCACTAATACCCTGGTGAAAAACGCCGAAGACCCAATAATAGTTGCAGAAAAAGTACTAAAAGTAGTGCAAACCGTTAAGCCCAAATTCAGAAATATCGTTGGTAAAGGCACTTCTGTATTAGTTAATTTACAACATTTTGCCTTTGGTACTTTAGAAAAAAATGTGCTTAAGCAACTAAATAAAAACTAAAAATGAAATATATATTTCTTCTAACAATTTTAATGATAACAAAAATGACAAATATACATGCGCGTTACACTTACGCAACAGTACCCACCCGGTTTGTAGAAGCCAACGGCATAAAATTCGCTTACCGCTCCTATGGCAAAGAAGGTGATATACCGGTAGTTTATTTTAACCATTTAACAGCCAACCTCGATAATTGCGACCCCAGTATTATGGATGCCATTGCAGCCCAACGTACAATAATTTCCTTTGACTATCGTGGTGTTGGTGCTACAACCGGAAAACAGGGAGAAAGTATTGCCGATATGGCCAAAGATGCCATCGCTTTTATTCACGCGCTGGGCTACAAACAAGTTGATATCCTGGCATTTTCAATGGGTGGTTTTATTACACAGGAAATACTTTTAGCAGAACCGCAATTGGTACGCAAAGCAATATTGGCCGGCACTGGCCCACGTGGTGGTGCAGGCATACCCGATGTTGTAGGCACAACTTACAGCGATATTTTAAAAGGCTTACTTACCTTTAGAGACGCCAAGTTTTACTTGTTTTTTACACAAAATACAGTGGGCAAAGATGCTGCCCGAAGTTTTCTAAATCGATTAAAACAGAGAAAAGAAAACCGCGATAAAAAAGTAAAACTGTATGCTTTAAAAAAGCAACTAAACGCTATAAAAAAATGGGGCGCTGAAAAGCCCATGGATTTAAGCGTTTTTACACTACCTGTATTTATTGCCAATGGGGATAACGACAGAATGGTGCCTTCGCCATTATCCAGCGACATGGCAAGGCGTTTTCCCAATGCCACACTAAAAATTTATCCTGATGCAGGGCATGGTGGTATTTTTCAATTTCATGAAGAGTTTATTGCACAAGCAATTGAATTTTTAAATAAGTAAATCTTAGCATCAAAACAATTCATCTGCTACTGCAGGCAAGCGGCAAAGGGGCAATGGAGGTTAATACTCAACATAAAACCAATAAGCCCTGTAAAGTTGTAACCTTCATAAATATTAAAATATGTTTCATCGTACATTTTTTATGCATCAGCATTGATAAACATACAGCAGCGGTAGATGAATATTTTGTAAAAGAGCCATACAGCAACCAGTTAATGGTAATTTTAAGCAGGGCCAGGCATCAGCCTAACTTATCGGCCAACATAAATTATAAAAAAATTAAAATAAATAAAATGAAAGCATTCACAGTAAATAGCTACGGCAAAAAAGAAAAACTGCATTTAACAACCATGCAGGAACCCACTGTAAAGGAAAATGATGTGTTGATACAAATACACTCAGCTGGAGTAAACCTGTTAGATTCATTACTAAGAAATGGGGACTTCAAAATTTTTCTTCCCTACAAACCACCTTTCAAATTGGGCCACGATGTGGCTGGTATTGTAATAAAAGTTGGTTCAAAAGTAAGCAAGTTTAAAGTTGGCGATGAGGTTTATTCAAGGCCA
>CAZRDD010000259.1:0-7351 GCA_964598675.1 uncultured Parafilimonas sp. | reverse complement strand
CTCTGTGCACGAGTTTCAAGGTAATTAAATAGCAAACGGTAACCAATTAGGTTAAACACCATGAGGGCAAGAAGTAATATGGCAGCCGTTTTTTTCAAATTGCAGTTAATGGCAAGGTGAAAATAACGTATTTTTTATTTCACTAAAAAATTATTTATTTAACCTCACCATTACCGGAAGCCCCTCTTGCGGGCTGGTGTAATTTGCATGGCAGAAATTAAAGCTATATCCTTGCGGTAATCGTAGCTTATATCCTCGTGCAGGGCTTCCATGGCCTTGTCAATTTTTTTAAGCTGCTGCATGTACAGGTTAAACAGCGCCCCACCTTCGGTAATTTCAATACGGCTATCCTTTATTTTGCGGCAGTAGTGGATGAGCAGTTCCACCTCCGCCTGTTTTGAGGAGGTATATTTAATATACTTATTGGTGATGCGTAAAATTTTACGCAGACTTTTTTTTGCCAGGTAGGCATTGGTGGTGGTTATTTCTGTAAACTGGCTGTCTATCTCCTCCTTAACATTAAAAAGGTAAGCCTGCAGGTTATGGGCTTCAAAAAGCAGGTAGCCCAGCAGTTCCTTGCTTTCCTTTTTGTATTTGGCCAGGCGCAGGCATAACTCCACCAGTTCGGCAGGTTTGGCAACGGCCAGTTCCTGTTTAATTTCGTATATAGAAGCTGTTTTCATATAAAAGCTGCAAGTTACGCATACAGGTATTTACAATTACCGTTGCCTGTAACTGCATTTAATTGTAGTTTTACCTAAAATACTATAACATGGGTAATAATAAAAAGCCGAAGGCTACTAAAAAAGCCGCACCCGCAAAAAGCGGACTGGTGGTTAAAAGCAGTACAACCAGCACAAACCATTCAAAAGCAGCATCTATGATACCGGCAGGTAATTTTTCGTCTGTTAAAAAAGGCGGCGCCCAAAATAACGCCCCCAGAAAAGCGCAGTAACGCTGTTAAAGCCTGTACAACTAAATTATACCAGTTAAAAACCCGTTTTATAAAGCGGGTTTTTATATTTTACGCAGGGCAGGTATACCGGCACAACCACTTTTTGCAGTTTACCAACAAATTTGCCCTGCTAAAACGGCTATTTGCCCGCTACAGCAATAAACTGTTAGTTTAGTAACCGCTACGGCCAATATTTGCAACAGGCAAACTGTGCCAGTTAATATAATTTAACCAGTTTACTTGTATAACCTGCCAAACAAACATGCGTTTATCACCACCTGTAAAAAAGCTTTTTGGCATAGCCTTATTTACCTCACCGGTAATAGGCTTACTGCTTATTACCCCGGTTTTTATATTCCACACCTACATAAAGGCCATGTACGCCGAAGCCGCCGCCGAGGTTACCGCATTGGTGTTTTTAGTTTGGTGCGTTAATATACTGCTAACCCTGCCCACCAGTAAAAACAAGGCGGCCGGCTGGGTGTACCTGTTGCTCAGTTATTCTTTCAGCATTGTATTTGTGCCTGTTTTTCAAATGACATTTTACCCCATGGTAAAAGAAAATGATCCTCACCAAACTTTCCATTTTCATGTAATCATATTTTTCTCGGTAAATACGGTTATCCTGATTATAAAAGACCTTGTTTTAACGCGCAGTAAAAACTCAATGATTGAATTGGAAAACAGCAGGTTAAAAGTTAAAAACCTTGAGGCAGCCAACGACAGGCTTAAGCAGCAAATTCACCCACACTTCCTGTTTAATTCACTCAGTACACTAAAATCGCTTATTGCCACCTCGCCTGCCGGTGCTGAAGATTACCTTATAAAGCTGTCTGGCTTTTTGCGCAATTCAATTTCATCCAATACCCTTCATACCAATACTATATCGGCAGAGTTGGAGGCATGTATGAATTACCTTGACATGCAGAAAATAAGGTTTGGCGAAGCCCTTATAGTTGGGGTGGATATACCACTGGCACAACAAAACACCTGTTGGCTACCGGCTTTCTCGCTGCAAATACTGGCTGAAAATGCTATTAAGCACAACGCGTTTACCATTGAAGCCCCGTTGCGCATAACAATAACACTACAGCAAAACATTATTACCGTAACCAATAACATACAACCGAAACCTGTTACCGAGCAATCCGCAGGTACAGGGTTGGCAAACCTTAATGAACGGTTTAATATTTTGACAGGCGAAGGCATTACGATACAAAAAACCGATAACACCTTTACGGTGCAATTAAAAGTTTTTGACAATGAAAATTGTAATAATAGAGGATGAGCCGCTTACCGCCAGCGACCTTGCAAACAGTATAAAAAAAGCTGATGCTACAGCCAGCATAACGGCGGTGTTACACTCCGTTAAGGAAGCTGTTGCCTATTTTGAAGAGAACGATGCGCCAGACCTTATCTTCAGCGATATACAGCTTGGCGATGGTACCAGTTTTGATATTTTTAACACCACGAGATTAACAGTGCCTGTTATATTTTGCACAGCATACAATGAGTATGCACTGCATGCTTTTAAAGCCGCTGGTATTGATTATTTATTAAAACCTTTTACCGTAAAAACAATTAGTGCTGCACTTACCAAATACAGGCAATTAAGTACGCATTTTTTTAAAGCTGCACCTGCATATACCAACATTGAAGCCGCTATGGCGGCTTCAAAAAAACAAAAACTACAATCGGTACTTGTGTATTATAAAGAAAAAATTTTACCGGTTGCGGTAGATGATATTGCATTGCTTTACCTGCAAAACAACATTACCCACCTGTACACCTTTAACAGGCAGCAATACTTTATAGATAAAACGCTTGAAGAAATTGAAAAGAATATGCCAGCAGAGTTTTACCGCGCCAACCGGCAATACCTTATACACAGGAAGGCGGTTAAAGATATATCGCATTACTTCAGCAGAAAACTGCTTGTTAACTTAACGGTACCCTTTGAAGAAAAAGTTATTATAAGCAAGGCAAAAGCCAGTCATTTTTTATCCTGGCTTTCGGCCGTTTAAACAGCGTGGCGGGCAACTTCATTATGCAATTTGCCCGTTACAAATACATACTGCTGTTAAACACCAACACAGGCTTATATTTTTGGCAGGTAAATATTTTAATTACCATTAAAACCAAAAACAAATGAAAACAAAAATTATTGCTATTGCAGCAGCGTCAATTTTTACCGCGGGTGTAGGTGTACACATTACTGGCCACTGCCCTTTAAGGGAAGCGTTAAAAACAAACACCGCCCATGTAGCCACCCCTAAGGAAACAAAAGACATGCTGGTTGCAAAAAAATAAGTGGCAAAGTATTTAAAAACAGAAAAGCCCTTAAACATATTTGTTTGGGGGCTTCTGCTTTTCATCAGGCATATATGTTTTAAAAACTAAGGTGTGCTGTAAAACACCCAGCATGGGTCAACCCAGTTTTTCAATAATCTTACAGGTATCATCCACCTCCCCTATCCTTGGGAAAATATATTTTAGGCTGTGTTCATGTGCTTCCGCAAACATATCCGTCATAGCATCTTTGGCAAAGGTTAAATTGTAACCTCGCTCACTCGCCCCCCTGGCTGTACCTTCCACCCCTATGCTTGTAGATATACCTGCCAGCACAATACCGGTAACGCCTCTCTTCTTCAGTTCATCGTCAAGTGCTGTTTCGTAAAAAGCGCTCCAGGTATGTTTCGTTATTAAAATATCCTCCGGCTTTATGTCTATTTCCGGCGTTATCTCCAGCCAATCTGGGCTGAAAGGCCCTGCCTGCGGGGGGGCAGCATCCTTGCGGGCTTTGGTCCACCTGGCCCCGGCGGGGTTTACATTTACAATAACAACAGGCAAACCCGCTGCCCTAAAAGCATGCAATAGCTTTGCAGCATTACTTAATATTTCGCTTACCGGTTTTGCCAGTGGCAGTTTTACCACTGCTTTTTGCAGGTCAATTAACACCAACGCTGTTTGTTTGTCAATAGCTGTTACCATTACTGTTTGTTTGTATTATTGTTGTTACTTATGCTTTTATTACAGCGGTTGCTGCTTTCATCTTTTCTGCCAGTGCTTCTGCCTGCAGTTGCTTGTTTCTTCTTATAAAAATAACATGCATAACCCCTATCATCACCGCTATAAAACCTTCGGCCATTACGGTATTTTGTACCCCTATGTGTTGCGATGCATAGCCTATAATTAAACCGCCCAGTGGCTGCATACCAAAAAAAGCCATGGCATATAAACTTATTACCCGCCCGCGCATAGCCGGTGCCACGGTTGTTTGTATAAGGGTATTGCTAATGGTTATTTGCGCCATCATACCAAAAGCAGCCATTGCAGCAAATACAAGCGCCAGCGGGTAGTATTGGGTATGGGAGAATAACACCAGCCCAAGGCCAAAAACAAGCGCACCAACAGCCAGTACACGTTTTAAATTAGTGCCCGGCTTTAGCGATGCCAGAAAGATAGCACCTGTAAAAGCCCCCAGCCCTATTACACTATCAATTACACCAAAGGTTGATGCTGTGCCGTGAAAAATATCTTTAGCATACACAGGTATCAGCGTACTGAAAGGCAGCACTAACAAACTAATCAGTGCCAGCATTTGCAGTATAAAGGCGATGGAAGGCTCCTGCCGCACGTACCTTAACCCATCTTTTAATTCCTCCAGCACATTTTTGCTTCGGTTGCCTGCAACATATACCGGCAGCTTCATTAGCAGCAGCGATGCAATTACGGCAACAAAACTTAGTGCGTTAAGGGCAAAACAAACATCATCCCCATACTTCTCAATAATCAGCCCGGCAATGCCCGGGCCTGCCAGCCGCGACAGGTTAACCATAGATGAATTTAAGGCCAGCGCATTGGGCAGGTCGTTTTTATCGTTAACCATTTCGTAAACCAGCGATTGGCGGGCAGGCACATCAAACGCATTTACCACGCCAAGCAACACACTTAAAGCAAGTATCTCCCACACCTGGTAATGCTTAAAAAATATAAGCACGGTTAATAAAAGTGCCTGCACCATAGATACCGCCTGTGTTAACAACAGCAGTTTAAACCGGTTGTACCTGTCTGCCGCCACGCCCCCAATAAACGAAAAAACAAACGAAGGAAACATTGTTGCAAACAACGTAACCCCCAGCATAAACTTTGAATGCGTAAGCGAATATATAACCCAGCTTACGGCTGTTTTTTGCATCCACGTGCCGATAAGCGATACCGACTGCCCAATAAAATACAAACGGTAGTTACGGCTTTTAAATGCATTAAAGGTGTTTATCTTCATAACCGTGTGGCATCTGTTTGGTTAGCCACTTACTTTTAAACTATGCGTACTTTACTCAAAATCAACCAACCGGGTAAGCGGCACCAGTGCGCGGCGCAGTACCTCCTGCTCTTTGGCGGTACAGGTTTGCTGCAAGGCCCTGTTAAGCCACTCATCTCTTTCGTTCCTTACCTTAAATAATACTTCCTGCCCTTTTTTAGAGAGGGATATTAAAGATTTGCGCTTATCCGTTTTAGAGGCCTTTTTGGTAATGTAACCCAGCGCCAAAAGGTGGCTGATGATTTGCGACATAGACTGCGTAGTTATTTTTTCCATGGCGGCAAGCTCGCTGGGCATAAGCTCCTTGTGCTGATCGAGCAAAGCAATGGTAGACCGCTCGGTAAGAGAGAGTTTATCGCCCGCTGACGATTTTGTGCGAAGTTTTTTTATAAGCCGTGTAACCACCGTGCGCAGTTCTGAGGCCAGTGGTTGTACCTGATTATCGGTATTCATAATAAATAAGGTAAACTTGTAAGTTTACCTTACAAATTTATGAAACGTGGCGGTATTATTTCAGTCCAAAAAAAATATTTATAAACAGTTAACAATTACCCCGGTGCCAGTTGCCAGCAACTTGTTTGTTATTACCCTAAACCTAAAAAATATTTACCAGTTGGCCTTTGCTGCCGTTTTTACCTTATTATTGTTGCAACACATTAAACCGAAACAATGACTGAAACGAACAACAAAGGCAACAGGCCGGTAAGCGCCGCCATACCGGCAGCGGCAAACAAACAAAACAACAGCCTTGCAATAGTAATTATAGGCGTTTTGTTTTTTTTGTTTGGGTTTATTACCTGGGCCAACAGTACCTTGATACCGTATTTAAAAATAGCCTGCCAGTTAACCACATCGCAGGCGGTACTGGTAACGTTTGCGTTTTACATATCGTACGCTGTAATGGCATTCCCCTGCTCGTGGGTGCTGGGCAAAACCGGTTTTAAAAATGGTATGATGGTAGGATTGATGACAATGGCGGCCGGGGCTTTAATATTTATACCTGCAGCATCATCCCGTAACTTCTCGCTGTTTTTGCTGGGTTTGTTTATCATCGGTACAGGGCTGGCGTTGCTACAAACAGCCTCTAACCCATACATAACCATACTTGGGCCTATTGAAAGCGCGGCAAAGCGCATAAGCATTATGGGCATTTGTAACAAAACCGCCGGGGCACTGGCCCCGCTTATTTTGGGTACCATTATGCTGAAGGATTCCGACAAGTTGCAGGAATCGCTACTTACCATGACCCCGGTTGCTAAGGAAGCGGCTTTAACATTGCTGGCATCAAAAGTGGTGATGCCTTATATAGTAATAACCATTGTGCTGGTACTGCTGGGTATAGGCATCTATTTCTCAAAACTGCCCGAAATAAAAGCGGAGGGGGAGGATGAGCAGGCAACAGGCAGCAAAGTTACAAACCGCTCCAGCGTTTTAAAATACCCTTATTTGTGGCTGGGCTTTATTACCCTGTTTGTATATGTTGGCGTAGAGGTAATGGCTGGCGATATTATACAATTGTATGGCAACGCCATAGGTATTAAGCTGGAGGAAGCTAAACATTTTACCACCTATACCATGGTAAGCATGCTGGCAGGTTACATTATTGGCATAGCAGCCATACCTAAATATTTATCGCAGGCAACAGCCCTTAAAGCCTCCGCCATATTGGGTTTACTGTTTACCCTTGCGGCTATTTTTACCAGTGGTTTTACCTCTGTGCTGTTTATAGCCTTACTTGGGCTTGCCAATGCACTGGTATGGCCTGCTATATGGCCACTGGCTATTGAAGGCTTAGGCAAGTACACCAAATTTGGCGCGGCCCTGCTGGTAGTAGGTATAGCTGGCGGCGCAGTAATGCCTAAGCTTTGGGCTATAACAGGCACTTACCTGCATACCGAAAAAGCCTTTACCGAAGCACAGGCTTACCAGTCTGCATTTTGGATTATGGTACCCTGTTACCTGTTTATATTATACTACGCCATTAGTGGTAACAAAGCAGGCAAGACTGCACGATAAGTATAAAGAAAAAACAAACCCCTGTGCTACGCTTACACCAAGCGCATCACAGGGGT
>CAZRDD010000258.1:0-7363 GCA_964598675.1 uncultured Parafilimonas sp. | reverse complement strand
AGGTATATTGATTACTTTAACAATTCAAATAAGCAAACACTGGGTGATATTAAAAAGTTTGATGCCAGTTTAAATGATAAAGCTACCACCATTACCGTAAAGGATAAGCTGGCTGCAGACCTTCAAAATATTACGCAAGGTGCACACCTTTTAACAGCAATTGAATTTACTACCAGCAAATACGCGGCACCGGGAGATAAAATTGGCGGCATGCGCATACACGAGATTTACTGGAATGGTTACGGCATAAAAATAAGCAGGGATTATACGCAATTACAAAACTTGTGGAATCTGGCAATAATATCTGCGTACGATGGCCGCACCAAACCGGGAGGCACAATGTATGTACCTGATGCCCTTAATTATATAGCGTTTGAATCCGACGAGCAATTTAGCCGTGCGGATGTTAATGCTATCACTTCCGACCAGATGTTCTTGCCGTCTGTGCCTAATTATTTTGTAAATAGTAAACCGGCATATCTAAATACCAATTCAGATTTAACGGTGTCCACCCTTACTTACAGAGGTTTGTTAACCAATGATAAAGCTATACAGTTTATTGCCGAGGTATGCGGCGTGCCCACAAATTGGGTGCAGGGTAATATTGTTGGTACTGATGGGGCGGGATCTTTCAAAAGTTATGCTAACTGGGGGTCTGATGGCAGTTCATTTGGTAAACAAATAAACTTAGGGCCGGTAACACCTATCGCGCCACCATGGTCTGTTGTCAATTATCCTTGGATGCCATCTTATTTTTTCCAGTGGTATCCAAGTATTTATGTAACCAATGTTTTCACGCAAAGCAGTTACCATCGCATTTACAGGGCCAGTAACACTTACCTGCCCCTTTCAGTCAGTCACTAGTTTTTCCCTTGTGTACCACTTTTTTAAATGGTACACAAGGGTTTATATAGCTAATGTTTTAAGCAGAACAACTACAGCTTCTATTATCGAACGCTGTAATAAAAATCGGTACTGTTAAATAACTTAACATGCAATACCAGATGATAAAGAAAATATTGTTACCCGTTTTAGCAGTCATGCTATGCCTCTATGGCATGGCACAGGTAAAGCCAAAAGTTGTAGGCTTAGGTAAAGTAAAGCCAAACGGCATTTCGCTACGCTGGAACGTAAGCGATTACAGGCTTTTTCAGCAATTGGTAACGCAAGGTGTTTTGATAGACCGTGAAGAAACCGACACAGCTAACAAGCCTATTGGCCCGTGGAAACGGGTAACCCCGGATACCATAAAAGCCATGCCCCTGGCTTTGTTTAGCCAGCCGGAAAACATTAAAGACACCGGTAAAATTATTATTGCACAGTGCATATATGGTAAACCCTCAGCAATACAGGGGTCGTTAATTGAAAAATTAAAGAAGCAGGACGAAGAAACAGAAAATAAATACGCCATCCTGGCACTTTATACCGCTCTTAAACCTGCGTGGGCTAAAACAGCGGGTCTTGGTTTTGACGATGCACTACAGCCAGATACATTGAAAAACTATTTATACCGGGTAATACCTTGCACAAGGGCTGGCTATGCCCGCATAGACACGGGATATATAATGGTAAAGGGTATTGATTTATTTTATGAACAAAGTTTGCAGCTGCCTTACGCCGAAGGTTTTGACAAAAAGATTTTACTGCACTGGCCTGCAGCCCAAAACTTATTTGCGGCATATTACATTGCTCGCAGCAGTGACACAGGCCGTACAAAGAACTATAGTTTTATTACCAGCCAGCCCTTGTTACCAAAAACTGATAGCTTAGGAGGTGTGCTTGTATACACTTTTGCGGACTCGGTAGCCAATAACCACGATTTTTATTACAAAATATTTGGTGTTACCCCTTTTGGCGACACTGTTAGCGCTGGTTATCCCGTAATTGCACGTGCACGGGATCTTACCCCCCCTAAACCAGTGCAACTCTCGTTTAAGCTAACAGAAAAACATGTAGTATTTAACTGGAAGAAATCTGTGGACGGCGACCTTAGGGCAATTTACCTAACTGAAGGCAAGGCAATGAATAAAATTGACACTGTTTTTACTTCAACCCCTTTAAAGCCATCTGTTGTGACTTACGCCATAGACATGGATGAGAAAAAAATGTCATCGGGCTATTTTCGGTTGGCACTGGTTGACAGTAACGGCAATTACAGCTACTCAAACCACGTGTACGTATTTTTGCCCGACAAAACGCCACCAAATAAGCCTTATGGCCTTAAGGGCAGTATTGACAGCCTGGGCCAGGTGCAAATAACTTGGATGCCCGACTCGCTGGAGGCATTGAGGGGCTATAAAATACTCATGTCTAACGATGCGGAACATTTTGTTAATTTAACTGATGCCCTTCAGGATACTGCTTATAATTATTCCACAACAATGGCAACGTTGTCAAAAGACATTTATTTTGAAGTTGTGGCAATAGATGGAAGTTTTAACCACAGCGAGCCAAGTGATATACTGCACTTAAAGAGGCCGCTTAAGTTAAAACCATTAAGGCCGGTGTTTATTGATATGAAAGCGGGTATTAGCGGTGTAGAGCTTAAGTGGTCAGAATCGCACAGTGAAGATTTTGCCTATTTTGCCATTTACAGGCGAAATACCGGAGAGGCAAAATGGGGGCTTCTGTCCAAAGCCACTTCGGCTTATTTTAAAGATACTGCGGTATTGCCCGAACACAGGTATGAATATGGTGTGCAGGAAGTGAGTAAACAAAATTTTTTTTCTGATACAGCATTTCCTGTACTGGCTATTATAGGCAAAACCACACCGGTAAGTGATATTCAGCTAAAACTAAACCGCAACAACGAACAAAAAAAATACATACTTAACTGGGTTAAGCCAGCAAAAACTGTAAGCTTTTATTTGATGTATAAAGATAGCGGCAGTGGCTTAACCATGTACCGCTCCGTTGCAGGCACCGAGTTAATGTTTTCCGACAATATAGACGGGGACAAAGAGTATCATTATGGAGTGGAGATTCATTACGCCGACCATACTGTTTCTGATATTATTAATGCTCAATAAAGCGATATTGCTTGAAACAGGTCAAGTTTGCATTCTACCAATAGCATTACGGGAAAATTGCCACAGCATCAGCAAGGTAATTATGTTAAACCTCAACTGGTTGTTACCGGTTGTTTAAATAAAACACTATGAAGCACTTTAGCGTTGGCCGTTCAAACAGCGGCACAGTAATACTGTTTATTTTTTCAGCAATTGTTGGTATAGTGCCATTTGCATGCAACAAGGCATCAGTTAATGGAAGTACACAACAAACCGCATCGGCCCTGCAGCAGGATAATGCAGTGGCTGCTCTAGACTCCTCGCTGCAGGTAAAAGGTGCATTTTTAACCTTTAAGCGTAATGGCGATACCATTATACTGCACGGGGTAAATGTACCGGTATTTGGCAGCGGGTGGAGCAACGATGTTACGGCTGTTGCCGCTGCTGTTAAAGCCAATACGCTGGCCAACAGCGTACGCATTAACTGGTACTCAAAAAAGGTGCTGGCTGCCTTAGGCAATCCGCCTTATTATACTAATGCCAATCTGGACCTTGCACTTACCACATACGCAGCCAAAGGCATTATACCCGTGCTTAGCCTGCACGACCTTACCGCCCTGGGCAACAACACCGTTGCAGGGTTTAACAGTTATGTGGTGCCGTTTTGGACGGACTCCGCCATTGTTGCCATTTTGCGCAAGCACAAAAACCATCTTATCCTCAATTTGCAAAATGAATGGGGTGCTACCTGGGCAGGTTTAACGGGGGCTACATTTATCAATACCTATGCGCCGCTTATTACAAAGCTTCGCTCCATCGGCATAACCAACCCTTTAGCCATTGATGCGCCCGATGGTGGCAGCAACTCCGCCTTCCTCATCACCAACGGCCAGGCCCTTATTAATAAAGACCCTCTTAAAAATATATTGTTAAGTGTGCACACCTACTGGAGCCAGGAAAACGGCACCATTGTAAACTGCCCTGCGGATTATGTAACCAAAATTAAAGCCCTTGCAACCAGTAAGCTTCCGTTTGTGCTGGGCGAGGTGTCCGATTGGGCGGTACAGGGTTCCAATGGGCAGGACCACGAGTCTGTTGTGCCGGTAAGCTTTACCTGTCCAGGGGCTGCTTCAGCCAACAAATACGCGGTTAATTTTGATGCCATACTAACAGAAGCGTATAAAGATAAAATTGGCTTTTTTGCCTGGGCCTGGTACCAGGATGGCCTGCTGGTGCGGAACCTTTATAACCAAAGCAGCGGGGTAAATATAAACACCAGTACACATGCTGGTAACTGGCCTGCCAGTATGTTGAGTACAACAAAAGTGTACGGCCTTAAAAACCCAGCGCTTAACAAGGTGCATTAAGCTTTTTGCGAAGTATATTTTTTGAAAGCTGCTTTTTGTACGAGCATGGAAAGATAGGTGGAGATGATGGCAACGGTAATACCGCCAGCAACATCCAGCGGAAAATGTTGTGCAAGGTACACCCTGGAGTAACCCACCAACATTGCATAAAGCAGGCCTGCATAAAGCCAACATTTTTTTGTGGCAAGCAGGCAAAAAGTAAGGTAAATGGAAAAGGCCGTTGCTGTATGACCTGATGGAAAACTAAACGACTGAAGTGGTTGAACAAATGGCACATGGTGTATAAGGCTGTGGTTTGCAATGGCAGCCCATGGCCTTTGTATTATGGGGGTAATAAAGTTTTTGGGTACCTGTGTTAATATAGTTGAAATAAGAATGCCGCTTACCACAAGGGGCCACGCTTTAGGCTGCTTTAAAATAAAAATGGTTGCCAGCAGTGCAACAGCCCACATAAAGCCATCGCCGCCATTGGTGATGGCTGCAAAAAAATAATCTGCTGCAATGCCCAGGTTGGCATTAAACAGCAGAAAACATTCATTTTTTCCTAAAACGGCAGTAAGGCAAAACAGTATTAAAGCAAGGGTAGCAGATGCTGCTGCGCCGTAAGTAAACTGTTTTGTATTAAGGTGCTGCATTGTTAATATAAATAATGGTTGTTGGCAGTTCAAAAATGTCCCTGTGCCTGGCAACCTCGGTAACAGGCATGGTTTTTAATGAATCTGCATAGTCTGTCCGTGTAATTACCAGCGTATTGGCGCTGTCTTTTATAAGCTTGCGCAAAGTTGCGGTATCAAATGCAACGGTAATATTTTTATTTACATAAAAACGGTAGCCTGGGTTAAAAATATTATAAGCTACAATATTGTTGTATTGTTTAACCGTGTGCATGGTTTTGGCTACAGGGTTTTGTGTGTACAGGCCGGGGTAAACAAACCCAAGCCCTGTAATATTGAAAATAGCATAACCCGCAAAAATAGCGATGATATAATTTTTGCCTGCTTTGTTTTTTGCCACTAAAAACAGCAGCATGGCAGCAGGGCCGGTAAGCAGTAACAGGGCCAGGCCTTTTACGCCAGCCACGCTGCTGTCCAGCCCAATGGCAAAATAACCTGCTATGGCTATAACCAGTGCAAATGCCAGTGCAATGTAAAAGGGGTATTTTTTAAATGGTATACCAGCTTTAATTAAGCCTGCTATAAACTTGCCCACAATAATGGCAGCAAAGGCATAGCAGGGCATGGGGTAGTTGGGAAGCCTTGTGCTGGAAATGCTAAAGAATAAAACAAACACCAGCACTACAATACCGCTGAATTGCACCAGGCTGTTTGCAAAAACGTAACGCCTGTTTTTGAATATCTCCCCTAAAAACGACATAAAAGGCATCAGGCCAATAAGCACAAACAGCGGGGTAACAATAAATAAACCTCCGTGCCCTTCCTGCGGGCTGGAGAAGCGGTTTAGGTTGTGGTTAATAAAAAAGCCTTTGGTCCACTCGCCGCCGGTAGCATTGTGTACGGCTATATACCAGGGGGCAGCAATAGCCGCAAGCAGCAAAGCCGCAGGCAGCAGGTGCCAGGTAAGTAATGCCTGCCAGCGTTTTGCCAGTATAACCCAGGTAAATAAGCACACGGCTGGTAATGCCAGGGCCACCGGGCCTTTGGCAAGGGCGGCAAAAGCAAAAGCCGCTGTGGCAATATATAAGTTAGGTATGCTGCTTTGTTGCAACCATTTAAAGGCGCTGAACAGCCCAAGTGTAATAAAGAATATCAGGTAAGGGTCTGGCACGGCCAGGCGAAACTCAAACAGAAAATGTGTGCTGGCTGTTAACACCAGCAGGGTAAAAAAAGCAGCCGTGCGCGACATTAATTGTTTGGTATACCACCAGGTTATTGCAAGGGTGAGCAGCCCCATGACTGCCGAAAAAAAACGGGCAGCAAAAGCCGTTACGCCAAACATTTTATAGGAGAAAATCATGAAAAAGTAGTGCAGCGGTGGCTTATCAGGCCTTAGCTGCCCGTTAAAGGTGGGGGTAATCCAGTCTCCATTCTGCATCATTTCGCGTGCGCACTCTGCATTTTTTGCTTCGTCCAGTATGTAAATGGGGGTAGCGCCCAGCCTGAAAAACAAGATAAATGCTGCAAATACAAACAATGCCCACAAATACACCGGCTTATAGGTTAACGTGTTCACTCTTCACAAATTTTAGCGAAGTTATAATAAAACACAACAACTTTCATAACAACTGTGGTATATACAAGTATAGCCATAAATATTTAATAATGGCTGTTTGGGTATGAGAAAGCAACGATGGAAGATGGAGTAGAGGAGAGGATATATACTGCCAGCCGGTTGAGGCTTATAACCGGCTGGCAGTTGGTTTATTCTGTATCAGAAATATCTGCTACTGTCTGGTTTTCTAAAATAGCCAGGTTAGCATCGCGTACCTGGCATAAAATACGGTGAAGACCGCAAAATTTTTCATCGCAGTCGGTACAGCGTTTATAAAAATGCAGGCTTACGCAGGGCAGCAGGGCAATGGGGCCATCAATCAGGCGCAATACATCAGCCAAAGGGATGTTTTTAGGCGGTTTTGCTAAAAAATAGCCACCGCCTTTCCCTTTTTTACTGTCGAGTATACCTGCTTTTTTTAATTCAAGCAGAATGTTTTCTAAAAACTTCAGTGGTATTTTTCGCTTTTTTGAAATATCGGCTATCAGCACAGGCCCGTTTTCGTATTCCTGAGACAGGTGCATCAGTGCTTTAAATGCGTATTGGGTTTTCTTTGAAAGCATCTTTTTGTTTTTGAGCCTGGATGTTTGAGTATCTAATGTGTATGCCTTGTTAAGGCATTAAATATTTATGATAATTAAACTGCAAAGTTATTAATATTATTCAATATGCCGTACGGCGGCCGTTGATGCCAGGGTAAGGCTGATGGCAAAACTGGTAATTAAGGCTGCTGCTTATATTACCCTTTGCGTGGATTAT
>CAZRDD010000257.1:0-7366 GCA_964598675.1 uncultured Parafilimonas sp. | reverse complement strand
AAATCCGGTCGTTATATGGTTGTTAATGCGCCGGATATGTTAACCCTTAATATGCTTAAAGGTACGCGCAATGGGTTGGTTAACCCCTCATCCATCATGCTGTCGCAAAAGGTTGCAAAAGCATTATTTGGCGATGAAGACCCCATGGGCAAAATAATAAAAATTGATAACAATATTAATGTAAAGGTAACCGGTGTGTATGAAGACCTGCCCGTTAATACTACATTAAAAAGCCTGTCGTTTATAGCGCCCTGGGCGTTGTATGCAACATCAGAAGAGTGGGTAAAAAAATCTGCAAACAACTGGGGCAATAATTCTTTTCAGGTTTATGTGCAGCTGGCAGATAATGCTGATATGGCAACCGTGTCAAATAAAATAAAAGATGCCAAACTAAAAAACCAGGTGGGCGATGACCGTAAAGCAAATGCACAATTGTTTTTGCAACCTATGGCCAAATGGCACCTGTATGCTGATTTTAAAAATGGTGTAAACATAGGCGGGCGTATACAATACGTATGGATGTTTGGTATTATAGGCATATTTATTTTATTGCTTGCCTGCATTAATTTTATGAACCTGAGTACCGCCCGCAGCGAAAAACGTGCAAAGGAGGTAGGTGTGCGCAAGGCTGTGGGCAGCCTGCGCGGGCAGTTAATATACCAGTTTTACATTGAATCGGTAGTGGTGGCATTGGTTGCTTTTGTTTTTGCCACAGGGCTTGTACAGGCTCTGCTGCCGTTTTTTAATACCGTGGCCGATAAACAAATAAGCATTTTATGGGCCAACCCTTTGTTTTGGCTGGCCGGTGTGGGTTTTAGCGTTATAACCGGTATAATAGCAGGCAGTTATCCTGCGCTATACCTGTCATCGTTTAACGCCGTAAAAGTGCTTAAGGGCAGCTTTAAGGCAGGGCGCTATGCAGCCATGCCGCGCAAGGTGCTGGTGGTGGTGCAGTTTGCTGTTTCCGTTATACTTATTATTAGCACTGTTGTGGTTTTCAGGCAAATACAATTTGCCAAAAACAGGCCGGTTGGGTACAACCGTAATGGGCTTGTTACCTTACCCCAAACCACAAACGACCTGCATAAAAGTATTGATGCCGTGTATAACGATATGCTTAAAAGCGGGGCTGTAACGGCAATAGCCGAATCATCAAGCCCGGCAACAGAAATACAAAGCAACAGCGGCGGGCTGGAATGGCCCGGTAAAGACCCCTCCGTAGCCGATGATTTTTCAAGCATCGGTGTCTCCTACGACTATGGTAAAACACTGGGCTGGCAATTTTTACAAGGCCGCGATTTTTCAAAGCAATTCGCTACCGATTCATCTGCCATTGTAATAAATGAAGCCGCTGTAAAATATATGGGCCTTAAAAACCCTGTTGGCACAACCATAAAATGGAGTGGCACTAATTACCAAATTATTGGGGTGGTAAAAAATGTGCTAATGGGGTCGCCCTACCAGCCTGTTAAACAAGCCATTTACTATGTTGATACCGACCCCGGTGCTTTTGTTACAGTTAGGGTTAACCCTGCCATCAGCATGAAAGATGCATTGGTAAAAATAGAAGCAGTGTATAAAAAATACTCCCCTGCTGCACCGTTTGATTACGAGTTTGTTGATAAAGCTTATGCTGAAAAATTTGAAGGGGAAGAACGCATAGGCAAACTGGCAAGTTTTTTTGCAGCCCTTGCTATCTTCATCAGTTGCCTGGGCCTGTTTGGTATGGCCACCTTTATGGCCGAACAGCGCACCAAGGAAATTGGCGTGCGTAAGGTGTTGGGCGCCTCTGTATTTAACCTGTGGGGCATGCTTAGTAAAGATTTTATTGTGCTGGTGGTTATAGCGCTGCTTATAGCAACACCCCTGGCGTATTATTTTATGGGCAACTGGTTAATGCATTACGAGTACAGGGCTAACATGCCCTGGTGGGTATTTGCAGCAGCAGGTGCCGGTGCGCTTGTAATAACATTAATTACGGTAAGCTACCAAAGTATTAAAGCAGCATTGATGAATCCTGTAAAGAGTTTAAAAACAGAGTAATGCCCTTTTAGTCTGCAACGGGCTGCATTGTGGGCAATACCAATGGGTTGAAATATTTTATTATCAATATAAAACACTTCTTTTTAAAGGGGGCGGTTCGCAAACCCTCCCTTTAGGGAGGATTAAGGAGGGTATATATGTTTAAAAACTATCTTAAAACAGCCATCCGTGGCATGTTTAAAAATAAGTTGTATTCGTTCATCAATATAGCCGGGTTATCGGCAGGTATGGCCGTAGCTGTTGTTATTGGTTTATGGATATGGGATGAGCTGCAGTTTGATAAGCAAAACCCTGCCAACGAGCGTATTGCCGCTGTTATACAAACCGTAACCAACAATGGTAAAAAAGATACCTGGCAAACAATACCGTTTCCGCTGGGGGAGGAGCTGCGCAAAAGTTATGGCAGCGATTTTAAGTACGTGGTACTATCTACCTGGAACCAAAGCCATGTGTTAACCGTAGGGGAGAAAAATTTTAAGAAAGATGGCCTGTATCTTGAGCCGCAGGGGCCTTACCTGCTTAACCTGCAAATGCTGTATGGCTCAAAAGACGGGTTGAAAAACCCAGCCTCCATTTTATTATCGCAGGCGGTGGCCGAAGCATATTTTGGCAATGCCGACCCTACCAATAAGGTGATAAAAATTGACAACGGGCAAACAGTAAAAGTTACAGGCGTGTACAAAGATATGCCCAACAATACATCGTTTGCCGATATGGCTTATATAATGCCCTGGCAATTGATGGCGGCCCAGGAGGATTTAAAAAGTATGGATAACCCCTGGCGCCCCAACTCGTTCCGCTTGTTTGTGCAGTTGGCCGACCATGCTGATATGGCAACCGTTTCCTCCAAAATTAAGGATGTAAAAATGCAGCACGTTCACCAGGACGAGCTGATACATAAGCCGCAGCTTTTTTTGCACCCAATGGCTAAGTGGCACCTTTATTCAAATTTTAAAAATGGTGTAAATATTGGCGGCCGCATACAGTATGTATGGCTGTTTGGTATAACTGGCTTATTTGTGCTGTTGCTGGCCTGCATAAACTTTATGAACCTTACCACTGCCCGCAGCGAAAAGCGTGCAAAAGAAGTGGGCATACGCAAGGCTATCGGCTCGCTGCGCAAACAGTTGGTGTACCAGTTTTTTAGTGAGTCGCTGCTCGTAGCATTTATCGCCTTTGTTTTTGCACTGGCATTGGTGCAGTTTGTACTGCCGTTTTTTAACAGCCTGGCCGGTAAAAATGTATCGCTGCCATTGGCCAGCCCTGCCTTCTGGGCTATGGGCATTGGGTTTACACTAATTACGGGCATCATATCGGGCAGTTACCCTGCCCTTTACCTGTCATCGTTTCAACCGGTAAAAGTGCTTAAGGGTACTTTTAAAGCAGGCCGGTTTGCGGCATTGCCGCGCAAGGTGCTGGTGGTAATGCAGTTTACAGTATCGGTAATACTTATTATTGGCACAATGGTGGTTTTCAGGCAGATACAATTTGCTAAAAACCGCCCTGTTGGCTACAGCCGCAACGGGCTGGTTATGCTGCCCCAAACCGGTAACGGGTTACACAGCCATTTTAAAGCCCTGCGGGAGGATTTGTTAAAGTCTGGCGCTGTAACCGAAATGGCCGAATCGTGGAGCCCCGTAACAGGCGTATGGTCTACCAATTCGGGGTTTAACTGGGCGGGTAAAGATGCCGGGCTGGCGGTTGATTTTCCCAATACCGGCATTTCGCCGGGGTATGGAAAAACGGTAGGCTGGCAGTTTGCCGAGGGAAGGGATTTTTCAGAAGATTTCCTGTCCGATTCCGCCGCTTTTGTCATCAACGAAACCGCTGCAAAGTTTATGGGGCTGAAGCACCCTGTTGGCGAAACCGTAACATGGGATGGCACCCCTTATAAAATTGTGGGCGTTATTAAGGATATGGTTGTTGAGTCGCCGTACGAGCCGGTTAGGCCCTCGGTTTACCACATTGCGAGCGATGGCGGTAATTTTATTTTTGCAAAAATTAACCCGGCATCAAGTATGCAGGGCGCGCTTGAAAAAATAGAGGCTGTTGTAAAAAAATACAACCCCGCCCAGCCGTTTGATTACCAGTTTGCCGATGCCGAATTTGCAAGAAAATTTGGGGATGAAGAACGCATTGGCAAGCTGGCCGCAGCTTTCTCCATACTGGCCATCTTTATCAGTTGCCTTGGCTTGTTTGGTATGGCCAGTTTTATGGCCGAACAGCGCGTTAAGGAAATTGGCGTACGTAAAGTGTTAGGTGCTTCCACTATTAATTTATGGGGCTTATTGAGCAAAGATTTTATAGTGCTGGTGGCACTCTCCCTGGCTATTGCGATGCCTGTTGCCTATTACAGCATGTATAACTGGTTGCAGGGGTACCAATACCGCTCCGGCATGCCTTGGTGGTTGTTTGCCGCAGCGGGCGCAGGCGCATTGTTTATTACGTTGCTAACAGTAAGCTGGCAAAGTATTAAAGCCGCGCAAGCCAACCCTGTAAAGAGTTTAAAAACGGAGTAACCCCCTGCCTGAAGGGAGAAGAAGAATGCGGTATTAAATGTTATTTGCTTTTTACTGCCTGTAAATATCAACCATAAAATGTTTGGCAAATGTTTAAACTATCATTGCGAAGTTTAGTTAAAAACAAAGCGTACACGTTAATAAACGTTATTGGCCTTGCATTAGGCATGGCCTGCGGTATACTTATTTTTACGCTGGTAACTTTTCAGTTGAGTTACGATGGCTTTCATGCTGATGGTAACCGTATTTACCGTTTTGTAACGGAGGAACACAGGGATAACATTGATTATGCTGCCAGTGTGCCACCTGCTTTTGGCAGCGCTTTTAGAAAGGATTACACCTTTGCTGAAAAAACAGCACGCATTGTAACCTTTAACGGCGAGTTTGTTACCATAACGGAGGGCAACGATGTTAAGAGTTTTAAAGAAGACAATGGTATTGCCTTTGCCGAACCGGAGTATTTTGACATATTTAATTTCCCCTTACTGCAAGGTAATAAAGCCACAGTATTAACTGAACCTGGCACGGCGGTTATAACACAGCGCATAGCTGAAAAATATTTTGGCAGGCAGGACCCCATCAATAAGGTTTTAAAATTAGGTAATCTGATACCAGTTAAAATTACCGGGGTACTCGATAATTTACCTGCCAATACCGATCAGAAAGCCGAAGTGTTTCTTAGCTACCCCACCCTTAAAACATACAGTGCATGGTTTATGAAAGATGATTCGTGGGGTGGTATTGGTACAGCGTTGCAATGCTTTACTAAACTAAAGCCTAATGTTTTGCCGCAACAGGTGGAAAATGCCGTAGCGGCCTATGTTGCCAAATACCGGCCCAAAAGCCGCAATGTGCATCATTATAAATTACAGCCACTTGCACAGGTACACTTTGATGCCCGCTATGGCGGCGCTATGGAAAAACGCACCCTTTGGATATTATCGTTCATTGGCCTCTTTATCATTATTACTGCCTGCGTTAATTTTATAAACCTTGCAACAGCGCAGGCGCTTAAACGGGCGAAGGAAGTGGGTGTGCGCAAAGTGCTTGGCAGCGGGCGCAGCCAGCTTTTCTGGCAGTTTATTGGCGAAACAGCCATGATAGTTTTAGCGGGTATTGTTGCTGCCACGGGTATTGCAACAGCAGCATTGCCTTATGTTAATGCGTTGTTTAAAACACAAATGGTTATTAATGTATTTGCCAATAGTACATTGTTAAGCTTTTTGGTGGTGCTGTTAACCGTAATAACTTTTATGGCTGGCTCGTACCCTGCTGTTGTGCTTGCCCGCTTTAAGCCCGTTGCCGCATTAAAAGGTAAAATATCGCAACAGCATATAGGTGGTTTTAATACCCGCAGGGGGCTTATTATAACACAGTTTGCTATATCGCAGGTGCTTATAATTGGCATGATAGTTATTGCTGTGCAAATGCACTATACAAAGGGCAGCAGTTTGGGGTTTGATAAAGAGGCGGTAATAATGGTGCCTATTGGCAACGACTCAACGGGGGCATTGTTCAGCAGTTTTAAAACGGCCCTGGCTAAAATGCCTGATGTTAAAAAAGTGTCGGCCTGTTACCAGGCACCGGCATCAAGGTCAGACTGGTCTACGGCTGTGCGTTATAACAACCATGCAGAAGATGAGAATTTTCTGGTAAGTGTAAAATCTGCGGATGATAAATACGTACCCACTTTTGGGTTGGAAATGGCAGCAGGCAGAAACATTGCCCCATCCGATACGTTGCGCGAATTTTTAGTAAACGAAACCTTTGTACGCAAGCTCAACTTAAAATCGCCGGAGGAGGTGCTGGGCAAAACCATAGCCATTAATGGTGGTAACACCAAGGCGCAGGTGGTAGGGGTGGTAAAAGACTTTCACGATAAATCTTATCATGCTGATATTAACGCCGTTTGCATTGGCTCATTAAGCGATAACTACAGCTATTTTGCCATTAAAATTGATATGCGCCATGCCCCGCAAACACTCGCAAAAATTGAGAAAACCTGGGGCAGCTTTTATACAAACCAGGTATACGACTACAAGTTTTTAGACGACCATATTGCCGGGTTTTATGCAACGGAAGAAACCATGCTTACATTGGTACAGGCATTTGCTTTTATGGCCATATTTATTGGGTGCCTTGGCCTGTATGGGCTGGTAATGTTTATGGCGGTACAAAAAACCAAAGAGATTGGCATACGCAAAGTGCTGGGCAGCACAGTAACACAAATACTGGTGATTTTTGGAAAGGAGTTTGCTGGCCTCATTCTCATAGCTTTTGTTATAGCAACACCGGTGGCCTGGTGGGTAATGAACGCCTGGCTGCAGGATTTTAAATTTCACATTACCATAAGCCCTTTGTTTTTTGTGGCAACCATTGCTTTAATGTTTGTTATTGCTGCTTTAACAGTGGGCTACCAGGCAACAAGGGCTGCACTTAGCAACCCTGTGAAGAGTTTAAAAACGGAGTAACAAACGTTTGGCCTGTATGCCAACTGTATGTTGATTTTTAAGGGTTGCAGGGTGTTTAAGTTGTATATTTAAACAGCTAAATTTTTTACGTATGAAAAAAACCTTTGGTATAACGTTGCTGTTATCTGTATGCCTTATAAACAGCCTTTGGGCCCAACCCTATTCAAAGGATGTGGAGCGGAAAATACGGCAGGTGGAAAACGGCCTGGCGGGGTGGGTGCAAACGCAGGACAGTGTTAAGTGGGCGCTGGCAGACAGGATGGCTTTTTACCATATACATGGCCTTAGTATTGCTGTAATTCATAATCATGTAATTGAATGGGCTAAAGGCTA
>CAZRDD010000256.1:0-7370 GCA_964598675.1 uncultured Parafilimonas sp. | reverse complement strand
AAGGACTACCGCGCGCTTATACATACTTATTTTGGCCTGAAGCTGCCCAATATTAAGGTAGTTGTAACCGGCAGCGGCCGTGTGGCACATGGTATAATTGAGATAATGAACCTGATGGGTATTACCGAAGTGGAACCCGATGAATACCTTGAAAGGAATTTCAGCTACCCTGTTTATGTTCAGTTAAAGGGCCATAACCTGTACACGCATAAGGAGTTAAAAACGTACAAGAGGGAACATTTTCACGAACATCCTGATGAATACCGCAGCCGTTTTCTGCCGTACACCCGTACATCGCACATACTGATGAATGGTATTTATTGGGAAAGCAACATGCCGCGTCTGTTTGAAAAAGAAGACATAAACGAGAGTTTTACCATAACCAGCATTGCCGATATTACGGATGACAGCAACGGCTCTGTACCTATAAACCTTGGCGACCAGGATATTCAGCACCCTGTGTATGGCGTTAGCCGTACCAATTTTGAAAAAACGGCTCCATATATTCCCGGCAGTATTGATGTAATGGCAGTGGGCAACCTGCCTAACGAATTGCCGCGTGATGCAAGCCGCTATTTTGGCGAACAGCTTATAAAATTTGTGTTGCCCGATCTTTTGGCCAACGGCAGTACCATGCTTACACGGGCAACAATTTTGCAGCAGGGCAAGCTAACACCTCATTTTGACTATCTTACTGAATATGCAAAAAAGCCTTCATAGTTTGAAGGCTTTTTTGCATGTAATATCGTATCGTATTTGCGTCCTGATTATTTCAGCATTTCAAGCGCCTTTTTTATAACAATATCATCCGGGTTGTTTACCTCAAAGTATCCTTCTGTGCGCCATATCTGCCTTGCCAGCAGCACGGGTAGCCTCTTTAAAATATCCGCTTTGGCATTTGCAGGTAACCCCTTTATATCAATGGTATCTTTTTTGCCAAATTCGGTAAGTTCAGCCCATTCAGCCTCGCCAGGTTTAAACTGGGTGTAAAGGGCGGCAGGTGTTTTATACGACAGAATAGTGCTTTTGTGCTGCATGTAATAATTATACACAAAATTGCTAAGGGTACTCTTCATATACATTTGTGTAAGCTGCTTTGATTGTACGCTGGTATCAAAAGGTACAAAAATGTCAGGCGTTATACCACCGCCACCATATACCGTACGGCCGCCTTTGGTTTTAAAAGCAGGGCCTTTGGGTTTAGCGGTATCGCCGTGCATAACTTCCCCATCGTGAAAGCGCTGCATCAGTTCATCTTCGTATTGCTCACGGCCTTTATCATAAGGTTTTTGAATGTTACGGCCAAGCGGGGTATAGTACCGGGCAATGGTTAACCTTAACGCTGCCCCGCCAGAAAGGTTAAATTGCTGTTGCACCAGCCCTTTGCCAAATGTACGGCGGCCAATAATGGTAGCCCTGTCCCAATCCTGCAGCGCCCCGCTTAAAATTTCACTGGCCGAAGCGGTAGATTCATCAACCAGTACAGTAAGCTTTCCTGTTTCAAAAACACCTTCTTTACGGCAGCGGTAGTCGGTACGCGGTGCTTTGCTGCCCTGGGTGTACACAATCATTTTATCACCATCCAAAAACTCATCTGCAATGTTCGTGGCCTGTTCAACCAATCCGCCGCCATTGCCCCGTAAATCCAATATCAGTTTCTGCATGCCCTGCTTTTGCAGTTTTAAAATGGCATCCATAAACTCGGGGTAGGTAGTTTCTGCAAATTTATTAATGCGTATAAAACCGGTTTGCGGGGCAATAATATAAGCCGCATCAATTGATGGCAGGGGTATCATACCGCGTTCAATAGTAAGCTTCTTTAATTGTTTATCCCTTAAAACGGTTACAACTACATTGGTGCCTGCCGGGCCGCGTAAATACTTTCTAATGTCGTTATTGCCAATGTGTATACCTGCTATGTTCGCCGTGTCGTTAACCTTAATCAATTTATCGCCAACCTGCACACCAGCTTTATCGCTTGGCCCGCCGGGTATAACACTTAAAATATTTACCGTATCGTTAAATACCTGAAACTCCACGCCAATACCCTGAAAATGGCCTTCCAGGTCTTCGTTTACATATTGCAGGTCTTTGGCGGGTATATAAACCGAGTGGGGATCAAGGTGAGACAGAACGTTATCAATCACTAAATCATTTAGGGTGTCTGGTTTTATGTCGTCAACATATTTGTTTTTTATAAGGTCCAGCATTTCCTGAACCGGGCTGTTATTATTATTCTTTAAAAATCCGTTTGCTCCATAGGTTGCACCGCGCAGGCTAAAGCCCAGGTACATACCCAAAACCATAATAACAGCAAAAAAAAATGGCAACCAAACCCGTAATTTTTTACTTCCCATAAAAAAGTTGCTTCTTTGTATAAATTATTAAACGTCGTTTTACCCGGTACTGCCGTAAAATGTGTTTTTTAGTTAAATTCATTTTCGCTGGCAGCTTTAAAAAGCATCCGGGCAGGGCTCAGTTATTAAGGCGCGAATATCCGTATTAAAGTTGAATTGAGACAGTTATGAATTGCTGAATGGTAAAATATATACATTATGCCGGTTAAATTAATTGCAGACTGCGGTGCTACCAAATGCGAGTGGCGTTTGCTGAACAATGGTAAGAATAAAAAAATATTAACACAGGGCATAAGCCCTTACTTTTTAAACGGCGAACAGATAGTAGCCCTGCTGCAGGCGGAGTTGCTGCCAAAAATTAAAACTGCTGTTGTTGAGGAAGTGTTTTATTACGGCACCGGCCTTAGCAATGCAGCCAACGTTAAAACAATTAAGGCCGCTTTAAAAAAGGTATTTCCGGGGGCGGCCATTGAGGCTGACACCGATTTACTGGGTGCTGCCAGGGCGCTTTGCGGTAACGAAAAAGGCATAGCCTGTATATTGGGTACCGGCTCCAACTCGTGTTACTATAACGGTAAAAAAATAGCTAAAAACAGCCCCGGCCTTGGGTATGTGTTGGGGGATGAGGGCAGCGGTGCCTATTTAGGTAAAAAGGTTTTGCAACACTACCTGTACAATACCTTTGACGATGACTTGCGCGCCCGTTTTGATGCAACTTTTACCACCACCCCGCACGAAATAATTGAAAAGGTTTACAAAGGGCCACAGCCTAACCGTTACCTGGCATCCTACACTGTTTTTTTGGCGGAGAACCGTGGGCATTATATGATTGAGAATATTATTGAAGATGGCATAAACGACTTCTTTTTTAACCATTTGTACAAGTACCGCGAAAGCTGGTTGTACCCCATAAGTTTTGCAGGCAGTGTTGCTTTTGGCTTTAAAGATGTGCTGAAAGATATTTGCGCATCGTACGAGCTGGAACTGGGTACCGTGCTAAAGCAGCCAATGGATGGGCTGGAGAAATTTCATACCGCCGGATAGCTGCTTGAAACTGAATTTTTGTGGCAGTTTGCTAAAAGCTTTTCGTTCCACGAAGGGCTGTTTTATCGCCCGTTGCATTAACCTGAAAGAAACAACTTAATAATTACCATGAGTGGATTTGTTAAAACAACAGAACAGCCATCGCCCTACAGGCACCAGGAGAAAATGACTGTTAAAGAGATTATTACCGGTATAAATAATGAAGATAAAACGGTTGCTTTTGCAGTAGAAAAGGCACTGCCCGACCTTGAAAAGTTGATTGAAGCTGTGAGCGATAAAATGCTGGCAGGTGGCAGGTTGTTTTACATTGGGGCTGGCACCAGTGGCCGTTTGGGCATTTTAGATGCCAGCGAATGCCCGCCAACTTATGGCGTGCCTTACGGACTGGTACAAGGTGTTATTGCGGGCGGAGAAACCGCCATTACACAGGCCGTTGAAAATGCAGAGGATAATGAATTGCAGGGATGGATTGATTTACAACAGTTTAGCATAACTAGTAAAGATTTTGTTGTAGGTATTGCAAGCAGTGGCACTACTCCGTATGTTATAAAAGCATTGCAGCAGTGCAAACTGCATGGCATTGCAACAGGCAGTATAGCCTGTAATGCAGGCAGCCCTTTATCCGCTGCAGCTGATTATCCAGTAGAAGTGCCAGTAGGGCCAGAATTTGTTACCGGCAGCACCCGCATGAAAAGCGGCACCGCCCAAAAAATGATACTGAATATGATTTCTACCGCAGCCATGATAAAGCTGGGCAGGGTAGAAGACAACCGTATGGTGAATATGCAACTGAGCAACGATAAGCTGGTTGACCGAGGCACCAAAATGGTGATGGAGCAGCTACAGTTAACAGATTATGAAGAGGCAAAACAATTGCTGTTACAATTTGGCAGCGTTAAAAAAGCCGTTGAAAGCAGTAAGGCGAACCAATAAATTGGTATTGCCGTCTGAGTTTCAAAAATTACGTAGCCGATAATTAAGAAGTAGCCTTCATATAAAATGCCTGCTTGCAATTTGTACAAGCAGGCATTTTATATGAAGGCTACTTATCAACGTGCGAAACGCTGCTTAAGGTTGTCAAACATCTGTATGGCATCTGGCGTAAGCTGCAGGTAAAAAATACCAGCAATCATACTGCCCGAAAACAGGCCAGCCCTTAAAATTATGCCGCCCCACCCGGTGATACCACCTAAGCCGTAATGTACGGCAAGGTAACAGCCAAAACCAAGCAACAACGAGTATACCGTCTTCATTGTAAAGGGCTGCATGTTATAGGCGCGCCTTATAAACTCAAACCGTATGTAATTATAAACCGTTAGCGAAATAAGCTCCGCATAGGCGGAACCGATAAAGCCATAGCGGTGAACAAAAATATAGGCCAGCGGTATACGCAGCCCAAGCATAATGATGCCGCTAAAAAAGTCGAACCGCCACCTGGGCGAGGTTAGTATAACAATGTTATTTACGCCCGTGCCTGCATCAATAATGCGTATCATACCCAGCACAAGCATTGCATTAAGTCCGTTGTTGAAAACGCCCTGAATATGCAGCACTTTTATAGCTTCGGTAGTATTTACCCATATATTGCCGAAAATAAAAAGGCCGAGCAAGAGCATATTTATGCAACTGCGCTCGTAAATGCGCTTTATTTCAGGGTAGTTTTTGTTTTTCCATTCACGTATCAGTACGCCTGTTGAAATAGCTTGTATACTGCGCTGCGGCACCTGCACCAGGTTGGCTCCATATTGTGCAAATGTGTAAATAGCTGTTTGGGTAAGGCCCTGTACGCTGGCAATAATCAACCCGTCAATGGTTGCACCAATATTGGTTATGCAAATACCCCCAAACATAAGGCCCTGCATCGCCAGCATTTTTTTTCGGAACTTTTTTGTAACCCTGCTTACGCTAAAGCTAAAATGCAACTGGCCGCTGTTTTTTAAGTACACTAACAGTATTAGCGCTATGATGATATACAGCGAACTAAATACAGTTGCAAAAGCACTAAAACTTATCAGCTTAAAATAATATGCCGCAATAGCGAGTGTAGTGATGATGCGCAGACCGGTTTCCCGTAAAAAATTGGGAAGGATTGTTTTTTGAATGGCGAGTGAATAACCTTCCAGTACCGAATACATTAATATGCCAAACGTTATGGGAAACACATTATAATAGTAATGTACAAACAATAGAGAACGTTTGCCAAACTTTTGCAATACCAACGGTTGAAAAACATACGCGCCAATAGAAACAAGTACAAAACCTATAAGGGTAATGATGAGTGTACGGGTAAAAATGTCGTTTTTATTTTCGGGCAGGTTATCCTGGTAGTAAGGGAAAAACTTATACATAACCGGTATGGCCCCCAAACTGGCGAAGCCAAAAAAAAGCTGTCCCGCATCCAAAAAGAGCCTGGTTAACGCATATTCATCCGGGGTAAACAAAAAGTTTGCCCGTACAAACATATATGTGTTAAGCACGCCAACCCCAAAGCCTAAATAAACCAGTAAACTTGAAACGATTGTTTGTTTACGTATGTTACCCATCAGCAAAAAGTGTTTAGGTTTATTTAGCCGCTGCCTGTTTTACTACAATATAAAAGTTTTTGTCAACAAGGGTAGGCAGCGCACTTACATCAACCTCCTGTTTGATGGTAACACTGTTCCAGCCTTCGGTAGCATTAAGTAAGTAATTGCTGCGGCCTGTGTGCAAGGGCAATTTAACAACAAGCCCTTTTACGCAATTGGTTAACCTGTAATTAAATGTTTTGTTATCGGCCCCAACGTAATATTCCAGCACGGGTATCTGGGTAGTGCGCAGGTATTGGTCAAAAACTTTACTAAAATCAATACCAGCGTGTTTGCTTATGTAGCTTTCAACCTGCTGGGTGGTTACGGTTTGATGGTAAAAGGTTTTGTTAAGCCCTCTAAGTATTTGCCTGAACAGTGAGTCGTTGTCAATAGAGTGGCGTATCAGTTGCATCATGTTACCGCCCTTGTAGTACATATCCCCGCTGCCTTCCTCATTTACCCCATAGTGGGCGATGATAGGTTTATCGTTGCGTATATTCTTCCTTGT
This sequence comes from uncultured Parafilimonas sp., assembly GCA_964598675.1. Classification (GTDB taxonomy): domain Bacteria; phylum Bacteroidota; class Bacteroidia; order Chitinophagales; family Chitinophagaceae; genus JABDFW01. Next base: position 894 of record CAZRDD010000256.1, on the reverse strand, counting down.
GCCATAATTGTATTCGTCACCCGCTTCTTTGCCAAACCAGTAGTCTGTAAAAAGGGTTTCGCTAAAATTGGTAATGCTTTCGTGTATCCACATATCAGCAAGGTCTTTGCTGGTAATATTGTTGGCAAACCATTCATGGCCACTTTCGTGTATTATGATGAAATCCCATTTAAGGCCCTGCCCGCTGTGCGAAAGGTCGCGGCCCAGGTAACCATTTTGAAAGTGGTTGCCGTATCCAACGGCACTTTGGTGTTCCATGCCAAGGTGTGGCGATTCAACAAGTTTGTAACCATCCTCATAAAAAGGGTAGGGGCCAAACCAATGTTCAAAGGCTTTAAGCATATTAACAGACTGTGTAAACTGCACCCTTGCCCTGGCTTCGTTATAGTCAAGCACCCAGTAACTTAAATCCAACGGGCCTTTTTCTCCCTTATAAGTATCAGTCCAGTTAACATATTTACCAATGTAGGGTATAATATTGTAGTTGTTAATGGGGTTTTTAACCTCCCATTTCCAGGTAGTGGTACCATCGTTGTTTGGTGTTTTTGATAACAAACGGCCATTACCAACTGCAGCAAGCGTATCGGCAACCACCATTGATAGTGAAGCGCCATTATCGGGCTCATCACTCTGATGGTCCTTACAGGGGTACCAAACACTGGCTCCAAGGCCCTGGCAGGCAACACTCATCCACGGGCGGTTAAGGGAGTCTTTTTTCCATATCCAGCCACCATCCCATGGTGGGCGGATGGCTTCGCGGGGAGTGCCATGATAATAAATAGTAATGCTGACTGCTTTGGGGTCGGCATCAAAATATGCCACATTGCCCTCTCTTTCAAAACTCATTTTTGTTTTTGCAGCTTTTATATTGGGTATCGTTTGGAATGCACTGTC
>CAZRDD010000255.1:0-7400 GCA_964598675.1 uncultured Parafilimonas sp. | reverse complement strand
CATGGTACCCAGGTAGTCATCGGCGGTATTGATGGTGGTAAACTCATCGTACCCATTGCCGCTGCTGGTGCCGGATGCTGCTTGTATAACGGCTTTGGCGGCTGCCAACTGCGCTGCAGACAGGCTGCTGAAGGCCAGCCCGTTGCGGCAGCTTAAACCGCACGGCAGGTTAGACCACCTTTTGGCATTGGTTAAATTAAGGTCGAGTATCACGGATGCCTGCTGCGCGGTTGTTAAAGTGGCTAAAAAGGTATTGGCCAGGCACACCACTTTGGCTACGCCGGTAAGGCTGCTGCAGTCTGTACTGCTGGTAGCCGCAGAAGCCACTGTCAACGACAGGCTGCACGATTGCCCGCCAAAGCTTATGGCAAAAAGTGCCGTACCGGAGGAGGCCGGTGTGCCTGTTATGGTGTACGTAAGGCTGCCTGCACCGCTGGCCAGTGTGCCCGCCTGTAAAGTGGCGGTAAGCCCGGTAACTCCAGTGGAGGAAATAGCCGTGCCTGCGGCATAAGCCACCCCGTTGCCACCGGTGTAGGGTACTGTTGCTGTACCGGTATAGGCTGTGCTTGCAGTGGCTGTGGCCGAAAAAGTTACGGAGGAGCAGCTTAGCGCTGTAACCGTTGCACTGGTGGTGCTTGTGCTACTGCTATCCTTACGGCAGGCAATAAATGCTGCCGTGGTTAACAGCGCTGCGGCAAAAAATAATAATAGTTTGCGTTTCATGCGTTGTGTGTTTTTAGTTGTAAACAAATAAAGGTGTAACCGTTTGCTATGCGCTTTTTACGCATGTATTACATTGCCTTTGCATGTATTATAACGCAACTTTTTGCAGGATGAATGTGGTATAGCGGCCGCCTGCCTGTTGTTTGTGGCCAATGTGGCAAATGTTGTGGCGAACGATAAAAATCTAAATGTATTTAACAAAACGCATGCTGCTGTTGAAGCTGCGCCTGAAAATGAGGCTCGTAACTTTTACCAACGGGTATATCAACACCGGCTATGGTAATGGTTTTATTACGTATGCTGTTAATGCGGCTAAAGGGTACTATGTACGAGCGGTGAACCTGTATAAACTGTTTGCCCGGCAACTGGCTGTGCAGGCTTTTAAGGGTCATTCTTACCACTAGAGGCTGCTGGTTATGCAGGTATATTTTAAGGTAATTATCCAGCGCTTCGGCAAACAGAATATCATTTACAGCAACTTTTACCAGGCCGTAATCGGCTTTTAGCATAAGGTACTGTTGTGGCACATTTGCAGCCAGGGCGCTGTTAAGTAACTGGTATTTGTCGTAAGCCCTTTGCATGGCTACTTTAAAGCGGGCGGGGCTAAAGGGTTTAAGCAGGTAATCCACAGCCCCCAGGTCGTAACTTTCCAGCGCGTACTCGCTGTACGATGTTGTAAATACCAACATGGGCTTGTGTGTAAGCTGCCTGTAAAATGCCATGCCCGACATGGCAGGCATATTAATATCCAGCAACAACAGGTCTGGCTCATGCTGGCGCAGGTATTGCAGGGCAGCCGCTGTTTGGGTAAACCCTTTTTCAAATTGTACAAAGCTCAGTTGCTCACAAAATGTTTTTGCTATATCAAGCGCCAGCGGCTCATCATCAACGGCTACTACTTTCATCATGCCAGTGTAATTGAAAGGGTAACAGAATACGTTTTTTCATCCTCCTTTATGGCCAGCGTATGCCTGCCGGGGTACAGCAGGTTAAGCCTATCGCGGGTGTTGGTAATACCAATGCCGGTGCTGTGGCCGGCAGTTTCGGCAAGCGGCACTTTGTTATTGTGCACCTGCATTTGCAGGGTGTTGCCGGTTACCTGTATGTATACTTCCACAAGGCTGTTGCCTGCATCGGGGTTAATACCGTATTTAAAAGCGTTTTCAATATAGGTTATCAATATAAGCGGGGCAATGTAAAGCCCGTAAAGCGGCCCGGTACATTCAAAAATAATAAAAGCTGTATTGCCGGTGCGTGCGCGTTGCAGCTCAACATAGTTTTGCAGGTAGCCCACCTCGGTAAGCAGGGGTAATTTTTGGTTATTGGTATCCTTAATTATGTAGCGCATAAGCCCCGACAACTGCAGTATGGCATCAGGAGCTTTATCATCTTTTTTAACAGCCAAAGCATAAATGCTGTTAAGTGTGTTAAATAAAAAATGAGGGTTTATCTGCGCTTTAAGTGTGCTGAGTTCTGCCGATAGCTTTTCTGCTTTGGTATCGGCAAGGTGTTCCCTTACACGCAGCAGCAACGAGAAAAACAAGGCAATAAAAAACAGGTACAGGTGATGCTTTAGCTCATCAAACAAAAAATATAACAGGGGGTTGGGGGCTGGTTTGGGCAGATAAGGTATCATTGCCTCTGGCGGGGGATGGCCCCCATTATGCAGCAGCCTGCCGGTTACAAGCGATGGCAGCATAAACACCGCCGTAAGCGAAACAAACACCGCCAAAGCATACAGGCCATACCTGCGCCTGAAATATAGCGTGGGTACCAAGAAATAATAATTTAGATAAAAGAAGGCAAGAATAAGGGCATTGCCCGCCACATCGCGCAGAAACGGCTTTGTAATGGTTAAAAAAGGCTCGCCCGGTGGCCTGGTTGATACCAGCACAGGCAACACCATAAAAATGGCGCTGAAAATTACATGGTAGGTAATGTTTTTTCTGGAGTATGGATGCCGCACTATTATAGTTTACCTGTAAAATTGGCCATTAGTACCGACCAGAAAAAAATTAATGGATTAACACCGGCTTTTACTGGAAGAATAGGGGGTAAGAAACTTGCGGTGTATGTGTAATAAGGATGATGAAAGGGCGTTTTTAGCTAATGACCATCAGGGTAAGATGTGAGCCAATTTATTTAAATATTGTATTGTTTCATCATCATCACAATTCATACTAACGCTGTCAAGTACAGCATCAGTATAGCTTTTTGAAGCCAGCCCTTTATCAATCATTTTTATATCCTGAATTAAATTAGCGATTATATAAAAATCACTGTCATCTATTGTCGCTTTATGCCTCTTGCCTGCGCGGGCAAAACTATCAGCATCTCCCTTGTAATATTCGTAGACTTTGAGCTTTTTTATGGTTAACACTGGTTGATAGTTTGACCGAAGATAAGCATAGCCCAATAAACGTGAAAAATACTAACCCGTGCCTGCGGCTATGGCCTGTTGTTGTCTGCAATAAACGCCTTGTTGCAAACTGGTGCGGGTAGTTACAAATTAGCTGGCCTTAATTTCTTCAACAAACTGTCGAACCTAACCCAATAGAAATTACAATCATTTTCCCCGGTGCCTTTTGTGTAAAATAGGTATTTTCCATCGGGCGATACATACTGCCCAAAGCGATGCGCTAAACCTTTGTTTATTTTTTCGCCTAAACTCACCGGCTCAGTCCATGTTTTATCTTTCTTTCTAAAGCTTATCCACAACTCACATTCATAAGTCTTTGTTTCTTTAGCACTGATGATGATATACGATTCATCGGGGGCAATATAAAAATCGCCATCAAAAGCTGGTGTATTTAAAGGTTGGCCCAGGGTTGTTATAACAGTATCCTGTTTGCCGATGGTTAAAGTGCAAAAATCGTATGTGCTATAGTCTCGTTTACTTCCTGCGTTAGCATTGCTGCCTGCATAGTACACGCCGCTATTGGTTGGCATAAAATTGTACAGGCCGTAATTTTTATTTAAAAAAAGTGTGGGGGTGCCCCAGCCGTTTTCTGTTCTGTTTAGTTGCCATACATCGCTGTTTTGACCACCTAAGAATAATGTATTGCCATCAATGGCCAGTGTTGGGGTAGCTAAGTCGTGTACTATTATTTTGGGGGCATTCCATTTTTTACCATCAAAAACCATTTGTTTAATGCCAGTGCCATTAAAGTTGAACCAGTGCCTGGCAAATCCATAATAAAACTCTTTTCCATCTCTTGAGAAAGCTATTCTCCCCAATACAATGCCAGAGTCAATAAGCATTTTTGGCTTGAAAATTTTGGGGCTATCAGTTGGTGGGGTTTCTCCCAAATACGCATCATTGGTATTCCAAAACTTGCCTTGCGCAGAGGCATTTGTAAAAAGCCCGATTACCAAGATTATGCTTACCAGGCTAAACACAATATTCTTTGTCATCGTTTTTTCTGTAATGTAAAAAACAGTAATAAGTGGGGCGCACTGTTTTACATGAACGGCAAGGCTGTGCTGTGAATAATAAAAAAGGGGGCAGAATAGCCTGCCCCCAAAAAAAATTATGGTAACTAATCCAACACACGCAGCACGCTACCCCTGTTTTGCCAAACTTTGCAATACATCGTATTTGGTAACAATCTGGTATTCGCCTTTTTCATCTTTGGCCAGTACGGCACCATTGTCTTTGGTAATAAGGCTGCTAAGGCGCTCAACGGGCGTATCAAACGCCACAACGGGGCAGGGTGGCTCCATTACCGTAGCAACGGTGGCGTTGCGTATGGCGGGGGCGTCAAACACCTTGTTAAACAGGCCGCCCTCGCTTACCGAGCCTTCGGGGCCGCTGGTGGTAAACACAGGTATAAATTCAATATTGTACTTGCGCATCAGTTCCACCGCTTCCGCCACGGTTTGGGTGGGGGCAATGGTAACTAAGCGTTTGGCCGCCCTGGCGTTTACAATATCCTTAAAGGTTTTTACTTCCAAAAAGCCGCGCTCCATCATCCACTGGTCGTTATAAATTTTGGCTACGTAACGGCTGCCGTGGTCGTGAAAAATGCACACCACCACATCATCCTTTTTTAGCCTGCTTTTAAGCTGTAACAAACCCTGTAAGCAACTGCCCGCACTGTAACCACAAAAAAGCCCTTCTTCCTTAGCCAGTTTGCGGGCCATAACGGCGCCATCTTTATCGGTAACCTGTTCAAAATGGTCAATCACGCTCATGTCGTAATTCTGCGGCACAAAATCTTCCCCAAAGCCCTCACTTATGTAGGGGTGTACCTCGTTCATATCCACTTCGCCCGTATTAAAATATTTTGTAAGCAGCGAGCCGAACACATCTATGGCCCATACCTGTATGTTGGGGTTTTGCTCCTTCAGGTACATGGCCGTGCCGGTAACGGTGCCGCCGGTGCCTGCGGTACAAACCAGGTGGGTTATTTTGCCCTCTGTCTGTTTCCAAATTTCGGGGCCGGTGCTTTCGTAATGCGCCAGCCGGTTGGCCAGGTTATCGTACTGGTTGCACAAAAAGCTGTTGGGTATTTCCTTAGCCAGCCTGCGCGCAACGGAGTAATAACTGGCGGGGTCGTCAGGCTCTACATTGGTGGGGCAAACAATTACTTCGGCACCAACGGCTTTAAGTATATCGCTTTTCTCCTTGCTTTGTTTATCGGTGGTGGCAAATATGCATTTGTAGCCCTTTACAATGGCTGCCAGTGCCAGGCCCATGCCGGTGTTGCCGCTGGTACATTCAATAATGGTGCCGCCGGGGGTAAGCTTGCCTTCCTGCTCGGCCACCTCTACCATTTTAAGCGCCATACGGTCTTTAATGGAGTTACCGGGGTTAAAATAGTCCACTTTTGCCAGCACCGTAGCGGGTATATCTTTGGTTATTTTGTTAAGCTTTATAAGGGGCGTATTGCCAATGGTTTCCAAAATGTTGTTAAGCCACATAATTACTGCGTTTGTGCGAAGATACACACCAGCCCAAGGCAAAACCCAAATAAATAGCAAATTCAACGGTGGCGGTTGCCGCTATTGGGGGTAGGTTATGGTGCAGTTGGTAAGCGCATAGCCCGTGCAGGTAAGCACCAGGCCGTTTTTAAGGTCATTCTCAGTAAGCACCTCGTTGGTGCCCATGGTTATGCTGCCGCTGGTGCAGGTGGCCGTACAGGTGCTGCAAATGCCCGCCCTGCAACTGTATGGCAGGGGTATGCCTTGCTGCAAAGCTGCCTGCAGTATGGTGGCAGGCCAGGCCACCTGTAACCGGTACTGTTGCTGCTGGTAAAAAATGGTAACGGTTTTGGGTGTTGTATCGTGCAGCGGCGGCGGCGCAGCCGGTGGCGTAATAACAAACTGCTCGCGCAGTATCTGGCCATCGGTACAGTGCAGCAGTTTAAGGGTAAACTGCGCCATTAGCATAAAAGCAGGCGGCCCGCACAGGTAAAACTGTATGGATGGCAATAGCGTGTTGGAAAGCAGCTTTTTTACCATGCCCTCCAGCAGGGTGTTGTTTAGCCGCTGGGGCAGGTATTGGTGGCTGGCGGGGTTGCTGTACAGCTGCACAATGGTAAACCGCCCTGCAAACTGCTGCTGTAGCTGGTGTAGTTGTGCCGCGTAAATAACATCCTGCTCGTTACGGCTTTGGTTTACCAGCAATACATTGGTTTTTGGTTGATGGTGCAGCAGTTGCTTTATAAGCGCAAATATGGGCGTTATGCCACTGCCTGCGGCAATAAACACATGGGTTTGCGCAGTAACGGGTTGTGCCAGCACAAACCTGCCCGAGGGCGGTATGGCGGTAAGGGTATCGCCGGGCTTGTAATGGTCGGTTAACCGCCGCGAGATGCTGCCATTGGGTTTGCGCTTTACGGTGATGAAAAGTTCGTTATCAATACCCGGTGAGGAACCCATTGAATACGAGCGCCTTACGGGTTGCCCGCCATCCATAAACAGAAAAGTAATAAACTGGCCAGCCTTGTACTGTACAGGCGTACCCTCGGTTTGGCGCAGGTAAAAGGTTTTGGTATCAGGCGTTTCCTGCTGTATGGCGGTTATACTAAAGCTTAACTGCATGCGTGGTAGGGCGGCTGCGGGCCGTATAAAATGGTTTTTGGGTAAAGGTAAACGTTTGTGGCATTTGTTGGGGGTAGGAACGGCTATGCCTGGTTGCCAGGTGCATTTGCCGGTACATGGTAAGCAAGGCTTACAGCGGGCTGCTTTGACCTTGTAGCCCGCTTAAAAAAGGGTTTGCACGCCGTGCGCTATCCTGAACTCGTGCTGCAGCAGCCATTTTTTTATGGGCAATCCGCCCGCATAACCCGTAAGCTACCTATCGCTGCCTATTACCCTGTGGCAGGGTACGATGATGGCAATATTGTTTTTACCGTTGGTAGAGGCCGCTGCACGTATGGCTTTAACATCGCCCAGCTTTTTGGCAAGGTCAAAATAGCTGAGGGTTTTACCAAAAGGTATGTTCAGTAGTTCTGCCCACACTTTTTGCTGAAAGCTGGTACCCGGCTGGTATATGGGTATATTAAACGCCCGGCGCTTGCCGCTGAAATACTCAATCAGTTGCTCGGTACACTGGTGCATCACTTCGCTTATACCCGGCGCGCCATGCACCACAGGGTCGTTGCTTTTTACAAAGGTAAGCTCGCCAATATAGGTATCGGTACCGCCTATTTTAAGCATGCCCACCGGGCTTT
>CAZRDD010000254.1:0-7402 GCA_964598675.1 uncultured Parafilimonas sp. | reverse complement strand
TGCTTCTGGTAGATGTAGTTTACATTATCAAAAAAAATACGCTTATTGTTCTGGAGAAAAGCTATCAGCAACCTTATGTCGGCAAAAACGGACAATACAACATCATACTCCCCCGGATGAAACCTGAGCAAAGGATTGATAACAGTAGCAGCAAGGTCGGTACACGAACCCACCGATTCTGCAAATACTACTTCCGGCTGCGCCGTTTCCATAAGTGATGCAATACTTTTTTCCAGGTCCTCGTACCGGCAGCAGAAGCAACCATTGGCTACTTCGGCAGAAGGTATCTGGCTGTTGCGGATAAAATGGGTATCTACCTGTTGCGTACCCTGGTCGTTTGTAATAACTCCAACACGGCTGCCCTGCTTTTGTAAAAATTGGGCCGCATGTTGTATCGCAGTGGTTTTACCGCTGCCCAAAAAGCCCCCGGTGAGTAAAATCTTAAGCCTGCTCATGGCAATCGTTCTAAATGGTTTAAAAGCTGGTATAAATGAACATGCAATATCTTAAAAAAATCATAACAAATTAACTCCTGTTTAATAGTGCGGGAACAATTATTGTTTCCTGGCCATCTCCTTAGTAAGCTGCCAGGTAAAAAACAAGAGCCCCAACAAAATGGCTATTACAATAGCCCATAGCCACCACTGTTTAAAATAGCTGTTTGTATTGACCTTTAAAGCAACCAGCGTTTCTATTTTACCGTATTGCAGTGGTGCGATATCTGCTGGAATACTATCTTTAAAAGCCTGTAAATCGTACCGGGGTGCAACAGCGGTTGCATTGTTCATTTCAAGATGGTATATTTTGCCAGAATCAAGCCAGGCCACTATATTTTTTGATTGCTGATAAGTGGTGATGCCTGTTATTTTAAGGGGCGGATTATCGCCGTTATAAATACTGATGCGCCAGTTGGATGAGGAAAAAGCTGGCATCTCAAGGTTAAAAACTGTATCAGACTGTAATGTAAAACCAGCACCCGTTGAATATGGCACCAGTACCTCTGCCTCCCGTTTGAAAAAACGGGGGCCTTTTACCACTAATACAACTTTATCAGTATGGTAAGGCAGATTGCTATGTACATCCACGTAAGTGTATCCATCGCTGCTGTCTTTCTGTGTATAATTCACCACAGGGTTTACCACAAAAGGAAAGGTTGCTTTATATGTGTAATCCTGGTAGCGGCCTGCGGAGATAATATTAAGAGGGTCATTTTTGCCATTATAAATAACCAACCGTATATACCGGTACGATACAAGCGGAAAGGTTACTATTTGAGCATACCTGTCGGTATCCGTAATAAACTTTCTTTCTAAATTAATATTCTCTGCTATAGAGTACCAGTGATTATTATCATCACTGCCACTAATATTGGCCATACGGTTTACAGAAGCGTTACCAATAAGCAGCGCAACAGACTGTAACTTACTGGCTGTGGGATTTGCAATAACTACAACGGTTTTACCACTATCTGCCTGCTGCTTGGTGATGATGGATAACGGCTTATAAATACTGGTATCTTTTATTGAGGTACCAAACCTCCGCTGAACAATATAGGCGGCTTGCTTGCCTGCATCATCCACCACCCGCAGGTCGCTGAAATCGGTTTTTAAATAGCCACTCAGTTCGGGCGTTACAGCAACAGCATAAAAGCCTGTTTTTGTTACAGGCCCAAGCACAGCACTGCTTTTAAACTGCGCCTTTAGGCCCAGGTTGCTTAACAAACAAATTACCAGGGTTAGGCTAAGGTGTATTATGCGCATCATCAATAATAAGTTTTTTTAACCGCTGGTACATAAACGATACCACCAGCAATACCACCCCTAATAAAATAAAGGCTACAATTTTACCGGCAGGCGGAATGTTTTGAATGTCGTAAGCAAACAGCTTTATTAGTGTTATGCCAAAAACAACCAGTGCTATTACACGCAAAGGCTTATATTTTTTTACCAGACCCAGCCAGATAATAACGAAGGAAGAAAGCCCCCAAACAATACTGAGGCCTGCTTTGCTATAAAGGTTTTCAGCATAGGGAATAGAGCTGTTGCCTGAGTAATACAACCACACAATAAGATGCCTTATTTCAATGCTGAAAACAACAAGCAGCGCGATGGTGATAATCCATGTGAAGGACCCAAGTATTCTTTTTAGCCCAGCACCGTTTTGCCTTACATATTTTATGGTGCCGTTTGCCAACACCAATAACATGATGATACTTACCCATAGCGCGGCAAAATGAGGTTTATAATTACCGGTTGACAACATTTGTTTTTCCGTTAAATAAACATTCCTGATGTTAATTACATAGAGGCCAAACAGTATAAAAGGTATGCCAAGTCGCACGGCTGCACTCACAACAACATTTAAACGCCTTAACACCATAAACAGGCAGGCAAAAAAACTGGCAACATATAATTGCAGGTAAATGTATTTTAAACCCGTTGCCGGAAACCTGTTACCAAACTGAAAATTAACCTCAAGCAAGCCAGTGCCGAACAATAGTACCAGTGCAATTACCAGGTATACCAACCGCACAAATTTATTGGTAAAGCCAGGCAGGTAATATGTGTCGGCCTCCCTGCGTAACATGGCATATAAAACATACACAGCAACCGTGCAAATAACACCTGTTATAAACCCTTTGTTGGCAATTACAACCAATGGCTTTATACCGCCGGTATCAAGAATTTGATCATATACATTCACCCAGTCCATAAGCAGGCTGGCAAGCATCAACAATGCAACCAACGATGAGGCTGTTTTTAACAGCTTAATAAACGAACGCTGGTAAAGCCACAGCAATATCACCGACTCTGCTGCCCAAAACATAGTAATGTAATGCCCTTGCAACTGTACCGGTGCAGCAAGGGAGATGTAAGTAACCGTAACACCAATAATAAGGTAGATGAAGTTTTTATCGGCTTTGGTACGTTTAAAAAACAGCCACCCCATAGCGAGGTTTACCACGCCAAGCACAGCAGTGAAAAGCCCTTTGTAATCGCCAGCGTCCCAATCTGTAAGGCAAATGATACCAGCCCCGTAAAAACAAAGGTTTACTGATAGCAGTATAATAAAATCGAACGCTTTTAACTTGCTTCCCCTGCCCACGTGGTGTATCACGTTCATCGTAATAAACATGGCATAAAATATACAGCCAAAAACAAAGGCATTTCTATATGTGCCTGGGGCAGCATTACCTTCTTTTAATATCCAACCTAAGTAAATTACCTGCGTAAACACAAATGCAATAAAATTAAGGACCCGCCAGCGTTTGTACCAGGCCAGTGCTATAAGACCTGCATTTAAAATGGCCAGGTAGGTAAACAGTACCATATAATTACCCTGCCCGTTGCTTACAAGAAATGGCGTTAAAAAACCGCCTACGGCAGCTATTATGGCCAGCTCCATGCGGTTGTACAAAACCGACAAAACAACCGCAAATATGGTTATAACCACCATACTTATAAACGAGCCGGTTTGGTTAAACAAGGGAATACTGTATGCATGAAAAGCCAGCGCCACCGTAAAATAAAACACCGCCAGCCCACCACCTGCCAATACCGAACTAAACGAATGATAATTTTTGCGCAGCCTGTGGGCAAGGGCAATAAGTCCCACACCACAAATCAGGCCAATAAACACACGGCCTATCTCTTGGATCCACTCCTGGTCAATGGCATACTCTACAAAAAAACCTATGCCAAGTACCAGTATAGCAATACCAATTTTATTAATCAGGTTTTCGCCAATAAACTTCTCAATATCAGGGTTGTCCCTCAGCCATTTTTCGCTCCAGCTTTCCGCAGGCGGGGCTTGGGCATCCGTCATCTGCGAGTTTGTTATTAATGGAAAATCTTCGCTCACAGGTTCGCCGGTAATGGCTTCACGTGGCAATTTAGGCGCTTTGTAAATAACAGTCTGCTCTGCCGGTTCAATCGGGGTAATTGGTTCGGCAGGTGGCTGCTATCTTACAAATCTTTTAACAGGCTCTTCTTTAATAACAGGAGCTTCAACAGGCTTTGATTGCTGCGCTGTGCTTGTTTCGGCAGGCTTCGCAGTGGATGCAGCCTTTGCAAAATTAGCCAACTCCTGCGTTAGCCAGTGTACGTCCTGCTGCAAACGGGCAATCGCCCTGTTGCTTTCGCCAACACGGTTAAGCACTACAAATAAAACAATCAGCACAACAACAAGCAGCAATATTTCCATAATGGTCAGGGTAAAAAATATACTATAAATTGTTTACAGTGGCTATCAATTGCCGAATATACAAAACCAACTGCATAAAAAGTAAACAATACAAAAACACGCTGCTTTAATAATGTTTACGGCACGTTAACATTATCGTATAAACACAAGCATTTTATAATAACCGAATAAATAACCAGGGAGCGCAACAATTTTATTTCATTTGCTTACATTTACCACCATCATTTAAAATAGCTGTATGAAATTAAGAAGTACCAATTGGTTTAGCAGAACGGGCAAGGATGGACTTATTTACCGGGCATGGATGAAAAACCAGGGCTTACCAAACGATCTTTTTGATGGCAGGCCGGTGATTGGTATTTGCAATACCTGGAGCGAGCTTACCCCTTGCAATGCCCATTTCAGGGAGCTTGCAGAATCAGTTAAACATGGTATTTACGAGGCAGGAGGCTTTCCGGTGGAATTTCCGGTAATGTCGCTGGGCGAAACGCTTATGAAGCCTACGGCTATGTTGTACCGCAACTTAGCCAGTATGGATGTGGAAGAATCTATACGTGCTAACCCGGTTGATGGCGTTGTACTGATGTGTGGCTGCGATAAAACCACCCCATCGCTGGTAATGGGTGCATGCAGCGTAAATATACCCACGCTTGTTATTTCCGGCGGGCCAATGCTTACCGGTAAATTTAAAGGCAGGGATATTGGCACCTCCGATGTATGGCGTTTTTCGCAGGATGTGAGGTCGGGCAAAATGAGCCAGGATGAAATATTTGATGCCGAGGCTGCCATGTGCCGCAGCAAAGGGCATTGCGCAGTAATGGGAACAGCCTCATCCATGGCGTGTATGATTGAATCGCTTGGGTTATCGCTGCCTGGCAATGCCGCTATACCTGCGGCAGACAGCCGCCGTAAAGTGCTGGCACACCTCTCCGGCCGCAGGATTGTGGATATGGTGAAAGAAGACTTAAAACCCAGCGATATACTTACCCGTGATGCTTTTGAAAACGCCATTGTTACCAATGCCGCCATCGGTGGAAGCACCAATTTTGTAATACACCTGTTGGCCATTGCTGGCCGCATTGGTGTTGAGCTGACTATTGACGATTTTGACAAGCTGTCTAAAAACATACCGCTTATAGCCAACCTGCAACCATCTGGCAAATACTTTATGGAAGACCTGTATTACGCCGGTGGGCTGCCCGCTGTTATGAAGGAACTGCAAAGCCTGCTGCACAACAACTGCATAACGGTAAATGGTAAAACCATAGGGCAAAACACAGAGAACAGCGGTAATTATAACGAAGACGTGATAACCAGCATTGATAAGCCTTTTAACCCGCTGGCCGGTTTCGTAATATTGAAGGGAAACCTTTGCGAGGATGGTGCTGTTTTAAAACCAAGTGCCGCCACCCCTGCCCTGCTGCAGCATACAGGCAAAGCGGTGGTTTTTGAAACGATAGAAGACTATAAAAGCAGGATTGACGACCCCGAACTGGATATTGATGAAACAAGCATTATTGTATTGAAAAATGTAGGTCCGGTGGGCTACCCCGGCATGCCCGAAGTAGGCAATTTGGGGTTACCCAAAAAGCTGCTTGCAAAAGGTGTTACTGATATGATACGCATAAGCGATGGCCGTATGAGCGGCACAGGCTTTGGCACGGTGGTATTGCATGTTTCGCCCGAAGCAGCAGCTGGCGGTACGTTGGCGGTGGTTAAAAATGGCGATACCATAACCCTGGATGTACCCAACAGGTTATTACAATTAAATGTTAGTGAAGCAGAAATTAACCAACGCAAGCAACAATATACCGCCAACTACAAACTGGCTGGCAGGGGCTATGTTCAGTTATACCAACTGCATGTGCAGCAGGCGCACCTTGGGGCTGATTTTGACTTTTTAAGGGGCAGCTCCGGCAGCGAAGTGCTGAGGGATTCACATTGATTATAAAACAGTCAGAATGTTTCCCAACCATTAACCCCGGGCTTCCTTCAACAAAAAATTAACCATAAATAACTACAGATGACCTCCCGATTGTTTGCCGGCCAGGTGGCCATTATTACAGGTGCAGGCCAGGGTATTGGCTTTGAAATTGCACGGCAGCTTTGCCTTAACGGGGCCAGTGTTATACTAAACGACATTGACCTAACCCTGGCAGCAGGGGCTGCGGCCTCTATTCAACAACAAGGCGGTGCCTGCAATGCTGTTGCTGGCGATGCAGCCGATGTTGGCTTTATAAGCCAGTTGGTTGATGAAGCCGTTAAAAAATTTGGCAGCCTTACCATTGCCATAGCCAATGCAGGTATTACTTTGTTTGGCGACTTTTTTGATTATAAGCAGGATGCCCTTGAGCGTGTTATGAAGGTTAACCTTGGGGGCAGTTTCTTTTTGGCACAGGCAGCCGCCATACAAATGCAAAAGCAGCAAAGTGGTGGTAGTGTGTTATTTATGTCGTCCGTAACAGGGCACCAGGCACATAAAAACCTGGCGGCTTACGGTATGACCAAAGCCGGTCTTGAAATGCTGGCTAAAACACTGGTGGTGGAACTTTCGCCACACAACATTTCCATAAATGCCATTGCACCCGGTGCCACCAAAACCGAGCGTACGGTTGAAGATACCGGGTACGAAAATACGTGGAGCCGGATAACCCCCATGGGCCGCCCTGCTACCGTGGCAGACATTGCCAACGCAGCGCTGTTCCTTGTTTCACCGCTATCCCGCCACATAACCGGCCAAAGCCTGGTGGTTGATGGTGGGTGGACATCGGTTAGCCCATCACCCTATTAATCATACCCCAGGAAAACGTAGTTAATTTTAAACAATGCTTTTATTTTAGGTGGAGGCATCATTAATGCCAGCAGCCAAAAAACAAATAACTATGGCGTATAAAGTTGAGATTGCATCAAACCAATCGTGCCTGTTAGGCGAAGGGCCGGTTTGGGACGAAGAGAATAATTGTATCTACTGGGTTGATATTATTCCCGGGTACCTGCACAGGCTGCTGCTTACCAACAACCAGCACAGTGTTTTTACTGTGGGGGAAATGATTGGCGCGGTAGCCCTTAGAAAGGGCGGCGGGCTACTTGCCGCTGTACAAAATGGATTTGCCTTTATTGATTTTGATGCCCGCACCCTGCAACATGTAGCCGACCCCGAAGCGCACCTGCCGGGCAACCGTTTTAACGATGGCAAGTG
>CAZRDD010000253.1:0-7402 GCA_964598675.1 uncultured Parafilimonas sp. | reverse complement strand
CCCCATTATTTGTTACAAGCCTGGCATTAACCTTTGCAGGCACACACCTTGCGCTGTCAAAACCTTTTACCCCAATAATTAAAAAAGGTTCAATAACCACTGCTTTTACTTTTGATACGATAGTATCACACCCCCTGGGGTTTATGCTTTTAAGCGTTACGGTAAACGATCCGTACCTTGTATAAGTATGTACTCCATCCGTTGTTCTTGCAGTTGAGCCATCACCAAAATCCCATATAAAGGAGTTATTGTTTCCCGTGGTGGTATTTTTAAAATGTGCGGTAAACGGTGCTGTACAACTTGCTGAATCAAGTACGGTAAAAGAAGCGCTGGGCCCCGTAACCACAATCACCTGGCGGGTGGCAGAATCGGTACAACCGGCAAAAAAAGTATTTACAGCCTTAACCGTATAAACCCCGTTTTGCAGGTATGTTTTATAGGGGCTTAAGCTGTTAGATGTTGTGCTGTCGCCAAAACTCCACACCGTTGAGGCGGGCGTGGGTAAGGCACTGTTAACAAACTGCACCTGCCTGTTTGAGCAGGCTGTATCGGTTGCTGAAATGGCAGATTTTACAAAACTAACAGAAATGCTTTTTGAAATACTGTCTTTACACCCTGTGGAAGAAAGTACTGTAAGGGAAACTTTGTACTTACCAGCGTTGCTGTACAAATGCGATGTTGTATCGGAAGTAGCTGTTGCTGCGCCATCGCCAAAATTCCATTGATAGCTAAATGTTCCGGTACCTGTTGCTGCCTGGCTAAACTTTACGTTGGCAGGCGAATGGCATATACCGGTAGCATCTGCATTAAAATTTGCCTTTATACCGTTGGTTACAGTAATGGCGTTTTTTACCGCGTAGGTGTTTTGGCATCCAAAGCTGTTGGTTACAGTTAATGTTACTGAAAACACCCCTGCGCCAGTATAAGTATGCACAGGTGAAACACCTTTAACGGTGCTGCCATCGCCAAAATCCCAGGCATTGGCTGTAATGGTACCGTCGCCGGCAACACTGTTGTTTGTGTAATTTATTTTTAAGGGAAAACAGCCAGTTGTATCGCTAAGGCTGAAGGAAGCTTTTGGGTTTTGTGAAACTTTGATAAAACTTGATTTTATAACGGTATCGCTTTTACCACCCTTGTAAGCAATAAGTGTTACCTGGTAAACACCGGGGTCTAAATAAGAGGTGGTTGGGTTAACATCGGTAGAGGTTACCCCGTTACCTAAATCCCAAAAATATGCATCAGGTACGCCGTTAGATGTATTGTTGAATGTAACTATAAAGGGTGCACAACCTGCTTGTGGTGAAGCGGTAAAATCAGCCTTAAGCTGCGCACTTACAGGATAGGATACTGTAGTTACGAATACCACAAACAGCACTCTTACGAGCACAGTTTTACTGGCTTTCATAGTTATTGGTTTTTCGCTATTTAGAATATTGGATATTGGATTCTGCCAGTATTACCTGTAAGAATTAAATTAAAAATAGGAAGTTTTTTGCCAAAAAAAACGGTGATTTATCATAAACGCTGGTTTTAACCAGTTTTTAAAACCGTTTAAACGGTATTTTAAATACCTGTAAAACATCTACTTAGCGCAACGCCATGTTTCACGCGGCTCACAGCTTGTTTAGTACGGCTGCAGCGTAACTACAAAAAAAACACCGTCAAATGTTATTAAATTAATTTAATGTGTTTTATGGGTAAAAACGCTACCTTTTTTAGACTTAATATGCTTTGGCGGCATAAAAAAAGAGCAGGGCATCATCTCTATAGTGCCCTGCTCTTTTTATGATTTACGGTACAAAACCGCTTTGTTTTTTTAAGGCATAATCTCCCATACTTCATTGCCGCGAAGCAGCTTATCAAGGTTGCCCTTGCCTTTAAGCGCAATTACTTCTTCTATCTGCATGGCCAGTAAATCTTCATAACAAGCCCTTTCTGTTTGGTAAAAAACACCAAACGGCCTGGGAAAATGGCCCTCCACGCGCGGGTCGTCAAACATGCGTATCAGCAGTTGTGCCTTATAAAAATCTGTTTCATCGTGTATCCAAAGGTCGTTTGTACTTGCGCCTTCCCCCAATTCAACTACCACGGGCTTAAACCCATCCAGTTTAATGCCTTTGCTCAGGCCGGGGCCAAACAGCAGTGGTTTGCCATGTTCAACAAAAATAGCTTCGCTGGCCTTTGTGCCTTTCTCCGTAAATATCTCAAAAGCACCATCGTTAAAAATGTTGCAGTTTTGGTATATCTCCAAAAACGATGCCCCCTTGTGCTGGTAGCTGCGGGTTAACATGGCCTGTAGGTGTTTCGGGTCCCTGTCCATACTGCGGGCTATAAAAGTAGCATCAGCACCCATGGCCAGCGCAAGCGGATTAAAAGGGTGGTCAATACTGCCAAAAGGCGTGCTTTTGGTTATTTTATGTTCCTCCGAGGTGGGGGAGTATTGCCCTTTTGTTAAGCCGTATATC
The DNA here is from genome assembly GCA_964598675.1 of uncultured Parafilimonas sp. Classification (GTDB taxonomy): domain Bacteria; phylum Bacteroidota; class Bacteroidia; order Chitinophagales; family Chitinophagaceae; genus JABDFW01. Next base: position 4,934 of record CAZRDD010000253.1, on the reverse strand, counting down.
TGGTTATTAAAAAGCAGGATGTTTACATCAAGGTTTCTGCGCAGCAGGTGTATGGTATGGTTGCCGCCAATGCTAAGGCTGTCACCATCGCCGGTAACAATCCAAACGCTTAATTCGGGCCTGGCAGCTTTTAAACCGGTAGCCACCGCGGTGGCGCGGCCGTGTATGGAGTGCATGCCATACGTGTTCATGTAATACGGAAAACGGCTGCTACAGCCTATACCACTTATAATTACAATATCTTCTTTAGGTACACCAACGGAGGGCATTATTTTTTGTACCTGTGCCAGTATGGAGTAATCGCCACAACCGGGGCACCAGCGCACTTCCTGGTCGGTGGCAAAATCCTTAGCAGTCAGGGGCGGGTTACCATTCAAAACAGTACTCATATTCTTTCAATTCTGGTGCAAAGGTAGCCAGTTTTAAGTTTCCCGCTTTCGGTTTTAGATATTTTGGCTACTCAAATAAGCCTCCGCACAAATAAAACAACAACGGCCGGTAGTAACCGGCCGCCTGCACTGTTATTTATACCACTCTGCAATATGGTGGCCAATATCATTTATAAACGCCTGGTTTTGATATTCGGGAGAATGCCAGTGGCCATTTACTTCAGCCATAGTAAGGTGCAGAACGCCATGGTCAACAAGGTCAACTTTAAAATGGTGAGGCCTGCCGTTTGCATCTTTATCCAGTGGTGTAACTGTTCCGGTATAATGCCTGGTTTGATGGTTAAAGCTTATTGGAAACGAATCTTTGGTTATCATATAAATGTATTTACAAAAAAAGAGACTTTTTAAATAATTGTTGGTTGGTTAAACAAAATATAAAGTTATTCAACTTAACAATGTTATGGCGAAAATAGTGCTGTATATATTGCCAACCGGCTACCCTGCAATAAGTTCTTCCCAGTACTCGGCGGCGCGGCGGGTATGTGGTATTACAATAGTACCACCTACAATATTTGCCACGGCAAAAATTTCGTACATCTCGGCGGTATTTATGCCCAGCTCAAAACATTTGCCCAGGTGGTATTTAATACAATCATCGCAACGCAGTACCATGCTGGCTACAAGGCCAAGCATTTCTTTGGTTTTTTTATCCAGTGCGCCATCTTCGTAGGTGTTGGTGTCAAGGTTCCATAACCGTTTCATTACCAGGTTATTTTTGCTTAAAATAACTTCGTTCATTTTCTCCCGGTAATCGTTAAACTCATTTACAAGGCTGCTCATAAAAAGTGCTGGCTGTTTAGTATAAAATATGCAATTGTAAAACATGTTTGTGATATAATAACGTTGCCATAACCTAATTTTCCACATATAGAAAGTTATATTAAAAGGCATTTGGCTAAATTGCATCGCCAATTTCACAAAAAAACCAAAAGTATGGCTGATCAATTGTACGATTTTGGGATGATAGGCTTAGGCGTAATGGGCAGAAACCTCTTACTTAATTTAGCCGACCACGGGTTTCCTGTAATAGGGTTTGATTTGGATGCACAAAAAAGCAACTCCCTGGAAGCCGCTGCTACCGCAGGCACCACCGTTAAAGGCGTTACCGCACTGGCCGAGATGGTGCGTTTGCTTAAGGCCCCCCGCAAAGTAATGATGCTGGTACCTGCAGGCAAGCCGGTGGATGATGTAATAGAAAGCCTGCTGCCCCTGCTGGAAGCGGGCGATATAATAATTGACGGTGGCAACTCCCACTACACCGATACCCTGAGGCGCGTAAAATACCTTGAGCCAAAAGGGCTGCATTTTATGGGCATGGGCGTTAGCGGCGGCGAGCATGGCGCACGTACCGGGCCAAGCATTATGCCGGGCGGCGACCAGCATGCCTGGCACAACGTGCAACCATTACTGGAGTCTGTTTCGGCAAAAGTAAATGGCGAGCCCTGCGTGGCTTATATGGGTAAAGATGCCGCTGGCCACTACGTTAAAATGGTGCATAACGGTATTGAATACGCCATTATGCAACTGATAAGTGAGGTGTACGATATACTAAAAAGGGGTGCGGGCCTAACCAACGATGAGCTGTACCAGGTATTTAAGCAGTGGAACGAAGGAGAGCTGCAAAGCTTTTTGGTGGAGATTACCAGGGACGTTTTTTTACAGGATGACAAGGAAACCGGTAAACGCCTGTTGGATGTGATATTAGACAAAGCGGGATCGAAGGGTACGGGTAAATGGACATCTCAGGATGGCATGGACCTTCCTGTGGCGATACCTACCATTGATATGGCTGTTTCCATGCGTACGCTTTCATCGTACAAGGATGAGCGTACCGCTGCTTATGCGTTGTATAAAGCCGATGCTGCTACTATTGCCGAAAGTAAAGAAACCCTTATTAAACAGGCGGGCGAAGCATTGTATTTTGCTACCATCATCTGCTATGCACAAGGCCTGGCCATGCTGTTTAAAGCTTCGGCCGAATTAAAAATGGAAATACCATTGGCCAGCGTGGTTAGAATTTGGCGCGGGGGTTGTATCATCCGCTCCACCCTGCTGGAGGTTTTTTACCAGGCGTATTCAAAAAACAACACACTGCCCAATATTTTGCTGGATGAAGCTATTGCTGGTATTATTAAGCAAAAAGAAGGTGGCATACGCAGCGTAATTGCATCAGCAGCAGCAAGCCGTATACCTGCAGGGGCGCTGGCAAACGCACTGGCTTATTTTGATGCATACACCAGCCAGTTAATGCCGGTTAACCTTATACAGGCGCAGCGCGATTATTTTGGGGCGCATACCTACGAGCGTATAGACAAACCAGGCAAGTTTCATACCGAGTGGGGCGTAAAAGAATAGGCCGTATGCCAGTGGATAAAGAAAGAAGTGTAAAACATTTTTCCTCCCGCCCCCGGTTTACTGCCTTTGTTGTAAAACGATATTAAAGAATACTACTATACCATGAGTACAAGCACTAATCATAAAAGGCCACCCGCCACAATACTATTTATATTCGGCGGCAGTGGCGACCTTAACCACCGCAAACTTTCACCCGCCTTATACAATTTGTTTTTGGATGAGTGGATGCCTGAACAATTTACCATAGTTGGTATTGGCCGTACTGATTACTCCGACGACAAATACCGCGCCCACCTGTTTGATGGCATACAGCAATTTAGCCGCAGGCGCGGCGATCAAAACGGCCACTGGTCCGAATTCTCGCAGCACGTAACTTACCTGAAGCTGGATGTAGCAGATGAAGCTGCTTATGCGGGCATTACCGACATTGTTAAAAAGTACGAGGATGAATGGGGCATACACCCTAATGTATTGTTTTATTTAGCTGTAGCGCCACAACTGGTACCAGATATTGCACGCAAACTGGGCGGCCTTAACCTGTGCAAGGATAAAACCTGCACCCGCATTATTGTTGAAAAACCTTTTGGCCACGACCTTGAAAGTGCCCACGAGCTAAATGAACTGCTCACCGGTTTGTTTAACGAAGACCAGATTTACCGCATAGACCATTACCTGGGTAAAGAAACCGTGCAAAACATATTGGCGCTGCGCTTTGCCAATGCACTGTTTGAACCTATATGGAACAGGAACTATATTGACCATATACAAATTACCAACGCCGAAACCGTTGGTGTGGAAGACCGCGGCGGGTACTACGAGCAGAGCGGTGCGCTGCGCGATATGGTGCAAAACCATATTCTGCAGTTGGTTACCATGGTGGCTATGGAAGCCCCGGTGAGTTTTGATGCCAACGAAATACGCAACAAAAAGGTTGACGTTTTAAACGCTATACGTAAAATTACCAAAATGGAAGCGCACGAATACGCTGTTCGTGGCCAGTATTCCGATGGCTGGATGAAAGGCCAAAAGGTAAAAGCTTACCGCGAGGAAAAAAATGTTAACCCCAGCTCGCCCATAGAAACCTTTGCCGCCGTTAAATTTTATATTGATAACTGGCGCTGGCAGGGTGTACCATTTTATGTACGCACCGGCAAATACCTGCACGAGAAAACCACCATCATTTCTATACAGTTTAAGCAGGCACCGCACTATGCTTTTCCCGCAGAGGCTGCCGAATCGTGGAGGCCCAACCGCCTTACCATCAGCATTCAGCCCGAAATGGATATACGCCTCCGTTTCCAGGCGAAACGCCCTGGCCAGAGCATGACGCTTAACCCGGTTGATATGGTGTTTAGCTACAACGATGCCTACGATGAGCCGCAGCCCGAAGCGTATGAAACACTGTTGCTGGATGCCATGATAGGCAATGCCACACAATTTATGCGCAGCGACCAGGTGGAAGCTGCCTGGAAGGTGATTATGCCCATTATTGAAGCATGGGAAACCCGCCCACCGGTTGACTTCCCCAATTACTCACCCGATAGCTGGGGCCCCGAGGATGCAGAAGCCTTGATTGCAAGAGACGGCCATAACTGGATTACACTGCCGCCATTGCATAAGGAATAACAGCACTATATTTTATACAGCATACTTTTACAGTAAATGCCCGTTACTTTTGCAAGTGCGGGCATTTACTGTAAATAATTAAAGCCTTTTGTTACAGTATTTATATTGCTGCCAACAAATTAAGACAACCAAAATTTTAACACTACGCCATTTAAAACGCCCTGTTTGGTGGTAAAATAAAAGATAAGCACTATGCACCTTCACGTATCAAAGGATGTAAATGAGTTAAGCACCGCCCTGGCCGACTGGCTGGTGGCACACATTACCGAGGTGTTAAAGACGCAGGACCGTTATACATTGGCCCTCTCCGGCGGCTCCACCCCAAAAGTACTGCACGGGCTGCTGGCCAACGAGCCTTATAAAAACAGGGTAGACTGGAGTAAAATACACATATTTTTTGGGGATGAGCGCTTTGTGCCGTTTGATGATGAGCGCAACAATGCAAAAATGGCGTTTGATACGCTGATTAACCTTGTGCCCATACCCCGCAGGCAGGTGCATATA
>CAZRDD010000252.1:0-7409 GCA_964598675.1 uncultured Parafilimonas sp. | reverse complement strand
TTTACATTGGTGCTTTGTTTCATTTGGTAGTACAATAAAATGTTATGCAGCCTGCATATTCTTCGCAAAGCCCCTTTCCTTTAGGAGAGGGGTTGGGGTGAGGTTGAATATAGTTTCTGCCGTACAAGTGTGCGACGCAACAAAAGCTTAATAGTAGTTCAATTGCCTGGTTCAAAATATAAGCCATGAAGCATAAGCGTTTTACCGAAAGCTTAGCGGGTATTGGGTTTGGCATTATTGTATTTCATTGGCTGTTTTATTTTCAAATTTCTTCAATCAGTACAATCAAATAAATCACACAAATCAGTGGTCTATTTTCAAATTAACTCATTTTCAAATTGGGCAGGTCTCCTATTACTACGGCGTTGCTGCCCAGTGGGGCAAGGGCTTGTTGTAACAGTTGCCGGTACTGCTGCATGCGGGTGGTTTGCAGTTGCTGGTGGTAGGGTGCATCCCACCCGTGCTGTACCTGTGTGTGGCAATACTGTATGCCCTGTAACAACTGCCCCAGTTGATGGTGCAGCGCGTGCTGATGGGTTAGGTTAAAGTCCATGGCCGGTAAATTGTATGGTAAAACTATTGGCATTGTTTAGGGTGCTGGCCTGTGCCTGCAGTTGCAGGCCCTGGCTGCTGATAAACTGGTTGGCAAGGGCGGCTTCGGCATGGTGCATACCGCTATGGGTGCGGTACACCAGGCAATTGGCAAATATACTTGGCAGGCCTACGGTGTGCTGCCCTTTGTATTGGAGCCTGAAGGCGAGCAGGTGGCCGCGGCGCTTATCATCCAGCGGGGTGTAATGGTGCGCATACTGCGCGGCTTCGGGGTGAGGGTTGGGGGTGTTCATGGTTCTGTGTTCTTTGTTCTGTTGTTCTATGGTTTTGTGTTCTTTGTTTCGTACTTCGTACTTATAACTTCGTACTTTGATTTATATTCAGTTGTTGTGTTTTAATAGCCCCCTCATCCAAAAGGAGAGGGGGGTGGGTTGATGCGCCTGGGGTGGGCGCTGGGCTTGGGGTTGTTGGGGCAGAAGGGTTTAGGGTTCTGTTGTTTTGTGTTCCTTTTTTTGTGTTTGAAGGGTTGGGGTGTTCATGGTTCTGTTGTTCTGTGTTCTATGTTTTGTGTTCTGTTGTTCTTTGTTTCGTACTTCGTACTTCGTACTTATTACTTCGTGCTTGTTTTGTTCGTACTTAGTTTTATATTTAGTTGTTATTGTTTTAATAACCCCTTCCTCCGGGGAGGAGGAAAGGGGCCTGGGTTGATGCGCCCTGGGGGTGGCGCCGGGGTTGGGTTTGAAGGGGGCAGAAGGGTTTAGGGTTAAAAAAGGGTTAAGGTTTAGGGTGATACAAGGTTTAAGGTTTAGGGTTAAAAAAGGTGTAAGGTTTTTATAAGGTGTAAGGCATAGGATGATATAAAGTGTAAGGTTGTTATACATAATTGTTGCTGTTAATTGTTTGGTGTTGCTATTAATGGTCGGCCTCACCCCAACCCCTCTCCTAAAGGTGAGGGGCTGAGCGGAGACTGTGTTGTATAAAAGTGTTTTTACTCTAATTGTATTTCGTCATCAGTATAATCATAAAAATCATTTAAATCAGTGGTCTATTTTCAAATTGTGTTCATCAGCGCAATCATAAAAATTATTTAAATCAGTGGTCAAAATCAGCGGTCAATCTGTAGTCAAAATCAGCGGTCATTCATTCGCTTTTCTTTTACTTGAGCATTGATTATTGAGTGTTGAATATTGATTATTTAAAATGGCTGCCTTTTAAAGTGCACACTACGCGCCGCTCAACAGTCAAACACTCAAACTATTCAAACCTCTCAAACTATTTTTTTTCGCGTAAAGGGTGGTCCCACTATCATGCTGTTTGTTTTGTGTGTATATTTGTTTTGTAACAATCACAGTGCAAATATATGTTACGTTTTGTAACAATTCCAAATAAATTGCGAAGTTTTTTAGCAAAAATATTTTTAGCGTAACCATGGCTATTGACGAAATACTTAAAAAATACCGCTCTGCCAGTGGCAAAACACAGCAGGAAGTGGCTGATTATCTGGGTGTTAAGCGCACGGCCTATGCCGCGTACGAAACCGGGCGTGTTAATATGGATGCGCAATTGTTACAAAAAATAGCATATTTATATAATGTTACTATAGATGAGCTGTTACAGCCCGCCGCTGCCTACCCGGCCGCCGATAATGTGGTTAACGATGCGGGCGCGGCCACGGCCTACACCCCCCAACCCGGGGCGGGCCAGTACAGTACGGCGGCCCAAAAATCTATACGCAAACCTAAAATTGATACCCAACAACCCTACATGGCCCCTTTTATTTCGGTTAAAGCGCAGGCGGGCTATGCCAAAGCCTTCGACCAGGTGGTTTTTTTGGACGAGCAGGAAAAACACGCCCTTCCCCCCGGCATTACCCACCTGGGCGCCAGCTGGGCCTACTGGGAAATTGCGGGCGACAGCATGGAGCCTACCTTTCACAACAAAGACATCATCCTCACCAGCATGGTACACCCCATGGATTGGGAGAACATCCGCGATTTTTACGTGTACGTAATCGTTACCGAAGACCGCGTGCTTATTAAACGCATTGTAGCCAAAAACGCGCTTTAGTGGGTACTCATCAGCGATAACGAAGACCAATACCCCCAACAACTGCTGCCCATCGAGTACATAAAGCAGGTATGGGTGTTCCGCCGCCATATTGATAGCAAAGTACCACCGCCAAAAAGGTTTGTGGTAAAGGTGTAGGTAATTTGAAAATTAGGTAATTTGAAAATTTGAAAATGGGCCAGGATTTACCTGATTTTATTGATTAAGCAGATTGCGTTGGCGAAGGAATGTTCAATGTTCTCTGTTTGAAAAGTTTGAATGTTTGAATGTTTGAATGTTCTTCGGTGCGGGTTGCGTTCGGGTCGTTCGTAGTTATAACCTCGTACATCGTACTTAGTATTCGTACTTATAACTTCGTACATCGTACTTGGTATATCGTACTTACAACTTCGTACCTCGTACTTAGTATCTCGTACTTATAACTTCGTACATCATACTTAGTATGGGCCAGGCAATTGAACTACTATTAAGCTTTGGTTGCGTCGCACTCTTGTACGGTTGTACCGTAGTTGGGCTTTGCTTAACAAGGGGTGGAGGGGGCGGTTGCAGGTTACAGGTTGTTGGTTGCAGGGGTGGGGCGGTAGAGAAGTAGTGTTTACCTGTTATAATGTTAAAGGCGCGGTGTTTACTGGCAGGGGTTGCATAAATTAAAGTTTTAGCGTAGCTTGTGTTAGCAATTAAACAGTCAAACACAAAACAAAAAACTAAGGAACCCACAACATAAAACCCATAATTACCGAAAGCTGCCCCAACCGCAGAACAATCGAACAATCAAACTCTTCAAACATTCAAACTCTTCAAACATTCAAACCAGAACATAAAACCCAGAACAATTGAACCCAGAACCCAAAACAGTTGAACCTTAAAAACGATAAGTATGAAAATGCCCCTGGCCGCCCTTATAACAGCAATTCTTTTTGTTGGCTGCAAACGCCCCAGCCTGTTAAGTAAGGTAAGCGAGACCAATTTAAAAGCGTACTATATAAGCCATTTTATTAAAAACCGGGCAGTAAAATTAGATAGCTTCAGGATTGAAAGAGTTGATGAGTTTACTGAAACCGATGCTTATCAGCGTTTGTACCAATACCTGGGGTTGTTATTTGCAGATAAATTTGATTCAATAACAGACAACGACAATACTATTAATAAATACAGCCCCCTGGCCGATGCGTTGAAGGGCAAAGCTGGTAAGGTTGCCACAAGAGAAAGATATATTAAAATAATAGCCCAGGCCCGCGAGAGAAACAATAAGTTGATGCCCGAAGCAAGCTTATTGGTGGCAGACGCGCACATGTTTGAAAAACTGTATTGCACCAAGCGAAGTAAAAAAGTTATTGCATACTCGGCATATTGCAATGTACAGGAGAGTGCCCCCAATGCACCTGTTACGCGGCCTGTGTGGCATGTTTTTTTTGATAAAAACTTTAATATTATAAACAACAAACAATTAAATGCAATGCTGCCTCCCTTTAAGTTATTATCGGATGCACCCCTTTAGTATTATTTAGGATAAGCAACGCTTGGGTGTTCTGGTATTTTTCGTTCAATGTTTTTGGTTTGATAGGTTTTAATGTTATGCGGTGCAGGGTGTAGATTATTTGCAGGGGTGTTTGCATGCTACCCCAACAGGGTTACATCTAACAGCATAGGGCAACGCCCTGTGAAAGGTAAAATAAATTATAGTGATGAATTTACATGATATATATCTTCAAAAATTAAATGAAATTTCGGGCTTATATAAAGGCTTTAGAAATCAATTCAAGTTTTCGGATACTCTGTTGTTTAGAGAACATCAAACCATCCTTTTTCAGTGGAAGCGGGCTTTGAATAATGAGGTGGGTGGGGGAGCCTCTTTTAGTGGATCGAAATCTTTCCACAATTTATTTCTTGATTTATCACCTGAATGGAAAAATGAAATTTTTTCTCTGGAACTGGTAACAGATGATTTAACAAGGCTTGGTTTTCAAGAAATTCCGCTACATTTCAGACATTTTAACGGATTTTTTTTGTGCATGTATTTGAATTGGGAAATTTTTAAGGGCTACCCGGAAATAACAAAATTCTCCTGGTTGCCCCATCCCTATGAAGCCGTATTTAAAATCGTTATCCGGGGAGGAAGCATATTCAGTTACAAGGGCGTTATTGACATAGACGACAGAGCTTACATTTATTATGACGGTAAATTTAGGTTGCCATCTACGGATGATAAATTTTTGGATTTTATTGATGAACGCTGCACAGACTATCCCAACCAGGAAAAAGTAAATCAGTTGTGGGCAGACTTTCAGAAGATTTATAATGAATAAAATACAAACATTTTAATTCCCCTGCAAGGGTTACGCATTACCCTGTAAGGGTTACATTGAAATAAATGGGTTTACTTTGCTTAAACAACTTTAACACTAAATACTTAAAAAAATATGGTTAAAAAATTATTGTACATAGGGTTTTTATTAATGCTTATAATGGGTGACTGCAAAAGCAAACGGGAGAGGGCTGCGGAAGAAATACTTGATAAGGGAAATTTTAATTCAACCAATCTTAATGCGGGTACTAAAAACTATAGTATTTACCTGCCCAAGGGGTGGACAACAGCGCAGAAAAATTATAAAGGCGTTGATATCTATTATTTGTTGGCACCGCAAACAGTGGCAGATCCTAACACCAGCATAAATGTTATAAGCGAGTATATGCAAAATTATACGCTTGATGTGTTTATGGTTAAAACCATTCAGTCTCTTAAAAATGCAATACCCAGCGCCGCAATACTGGCGCAGGGCAATATTACCGCAAACGGCATAAAGGGCAGTTGGTACAGTTATACCATGCAGCCGCAGGGCTTAAAAGCCAGTTTGGTAAGCTATGTTTTTCCTAAAAATGGGGTGGCGTATGCCATTACAGCGGGTACACAGCCCAACGATGCGGCCCGCTACCGCCACACGTTCGATTCTGTAGCGCGGTCGTTAAAGTTTAACGAGTAGCGGTACGCACGCAAACGGTTAACAATAATATTTTGTGTTTATGAACATAAACCAGCAATTGGTAACGGCGCTAATGGTTAATAAACTCGGGATGTAAAATAAATAGTCAATATGGTTAAAGCATTACAATTTCTATTTGCACTGTTATGGAAGCTTCCCATAATAATTGGGCAAAGCTATCTTTTGGCTAAGCTTTTTCAGCTTATTAATATTGTTTTTAAGCTGGGGGTAGATACCTCTAAATCTGATGTTTATATTGGTTTAGCTGTATTTATTTTTAACTATGTGTTACTGCGTGCGGGTAAAAGGCTGTGTTTAATTTATCAGCAGGGTAAAATATCCATCGGTATTGAAGCCATTGAAGCCTCGGATGAATAGCCTTGCAACCCCAGCCCGCCTGCTTCTCCTGCCAAAAAATAATTTTTCACTTTTGTTTGTACATAACCGTTGCTAATAATACCTTAGCAGTGGTGAACGAAGATCGAGTGTAGAAGTACGAAGTACGAACCATACGAAGTACGGGTGTAGAGGTACAAATTAAGAACCGAGAACAATAGAACACTGAACGCGAAATATAAAATCCGGTACGAAGTACGAGTGTAGAAGTACAACAGAACATAGAACTCGGAACCGGGAACACAAAACCCTTTACGAAGCCCGAACCAAAGAACACTCAAACATTCAAACACTCAAACTTTTCAAACCCAAAACAAGGAACACAAAACCCGAAACCCGATAACACAAACCTTTAAAAATGAGATATATGAAACTGTGCCTAACAGCCCTTACAGCGGCAACCCTTTTATTTGGCTGCAAGCGCGCCACTCTTATGGATAAGGTTAACCAAAGCCAGCTTAAAACGTATTTTACAAACACTATTTTAAAGCGCCCTGATGCTGTTATTGACACCTTTAGACTAACAGCTGTTGAGACCCTTACCGAGGCAGATGGGTATAGCTATCTTAGCAGTTTTTTATACAAAAAACTGCGCCATAAAACCGACGATTTATCGGCAAGCAATGCAAAATATGATAAGTACAGCCACCTTGAGCAGCAGTTGCAGGGCAACCCGTTTGGGGCATCATTAAGAAAGGTGTATAGTGATATAGTTGAACAGGAGCGCGATAAGCTGGGTACTTTGCTAAACGATATAAACCTTATTAACGCCGATATTAAAACGTTCGACAGCCTGCGCGATAAATCTACCAGCAAACAGCCCATGGCCTACCTCACAAAGAGTTTTTACCAGGTAAAACGTGCCGATTTTTCAACCGAACGCGATACCGCTTTTATTACACTTAATAAAGACTTTAATATTATTACCCTTAACGATTATGTAAACTCACTGCCTCATCATAAATTGTCCTCTGGTGTGGTTATAGATGTTGAAGAGTAGCGCAGGTGTTTTGGGTTTTGTGTGCTGAGTTCTATTTTTGATGAGTTTGAATGTTCTTTGGTTCGTATTTCGTACGTCAAACTTTGTACTTAAAAACGCGTACTTTATATTGTATTATAAAGCAAAAGGTATGTTTATTATTTACGTCTGCGGTATAGGCTTTTTAGTGTCCCCATTTTTAAGTGGAGGTCTATTTAGTGTGTTAGCGAGAATAACCGTAAGCAATAAAGTAAAAATATTTTTTGTCAGCTATATAAGGGTGGTGCTGTTGGTGGCAATTATAGCCTTATGCCTGGCGCATTTTTATAAAGATATTGTAACGAGCAGCTTAGCGTTGCTAATGGGCGCCTTATTCTCTTCATTTATTAATGGCGATAAATATTTTGTAAGCTGTACGCTAAGCCAGCAAGAGG
>CAZRDD010000251.1:0-7539 GCA_964598675.1 uncultured Parafilimonas sp. | reverse complement strand
TTTTGTTTTTGCCGAAGGGGTAAAGCCCGTAATCGCCAGCCTGTTTTCCTTGCAAAATTCCTCCAAAAAAAACCTGGCAAGCAACAAAATATCAGTTTCCCTGTCACGTAACGGCGGCAATTCAACAGGCAGGCCTATTATGCGGTAATACAGGTCTTCCCTAAAACTCCCTTTTTCCACCTCATCCGCCAAGTTTTTATGGGTGGCAACTATTATGCGTACATCAAGCTTAATTTTTTCTTTGCCACCTATACGGGTTAGCTCTCTTTCCTGCAAAACACGCAATAATTTGCTTTGCACAGACAGGTCGAGTTCACCGATTTCATCCAAAAAAATGGTACCGCCATTTGCTTCTTCAAATTTACCTGTTTTTCTGGAATCAGCACCGGTAAATGCACCCTTTTCAAACCCAAAAAACTCACTTTCAATCAGTTCCCTTGGTACAGCCGCCATATTTACGGCCACAAATGGCTTTTTTTGCCGTTCGGAATTATAATGTATTGCCTTTGCCACCAGCTCCTTGCCAGTGCCTGTTTCGCCTGTTATTGACACATTTATATTTGTACGCGCAGCCTTTTCCATTAACGTAAAAACCTTTTTTATGGCAGCACTCTTACCTTTAATAATGGTTTCAAAATTATATTTATGGCCAAGCTCCGTACGTAGTTGCTCTATTTCATTTTTTAGCTGCTGGTTTTCTTTTACCCTTATAATGGCATTCCATAAAAGGTCTTTCGCATGATCGTTTTTTACAATATAATCGTACACGCCAGATTTTAGCAACTCTACTGCAGTTGAAACATCTGCCTGGGCGCTGATAATAATTACAGGAATATCCTTGTTTATTTGCCTGATGCGTTTAAGCAGGTCCGCCCCGTTCATGTCGGGTAATGAATAATCTACTGAGATAACAGTTGGCTTTTTGTAGATGTTTGCCAAACATTCCTTGCCAGTGGAAAAAAGGTAAACTTCGTTTTCAGGATTCATGGAAAGATGATATTTTAAAATTTCACCATACCAGGGGTCATCTTCCACAATAAATATACGGCAGCTTTCCATTTTTTGGATTTGTTCTAAATTATACAATTAATTGCTAAAAACTAAACTTTGGCATTAAAAACTAATTATAAAACCAATTTGGGTGATTTCACCCGGCCAGTTACGCATAAAAACGGTGCCGCCTGCATTGATTTGTAAAAAAGCAGGCTAAATATCCCCTATCTGTAACCGCCGTACTGCCCCGTTGAATTGTGTGGTGTTTAAAAACAGGGTTAAGCTTCCATTTAATGCAACCTACTTCCATAAAATGGAAATACCGAAAATATGGAAAAATTCAACTTACTGATTATCAATAAGTTAAAATTAATGGCACAATACTGGCAAGTACTGCATTCATAATGCCATGATATGAAAAAGGAAAAGTTGGTTTTTTTTATTGTTGATGATGACCCATTTTCTGCGGCCATCTTCAGGCAGTATTTAATTTTTGAGGGGTACAGGCAAATTCATGTTTTTAACAGTGGTAAGGAATGCCTTAATAACCTTAACCAGGAACCAGATGTAATAATACTGGACCACCACATGAGCCCACAAAACGGTATGGAAGTTTTAGACAGGGTAAAAGAAATAAAGCCTGGCATCTATGTAATATATGTTTCATCGGATTCGGATACGGCAGTAATAGCTAACAGTCTTAAAAAAGGCGCTTTTTGCTACATTATTAAAGGTGAACATGAACTGAAAAACATGGTAAACGAGTTGAAAAAAATTGAAAATGACATAAAGCTGCTAAAATTCAATTCATTCAACCAAAAAAAGGAAATCCCTTTTACCTATAACCGAAACGCATTTTCGCTCAGCTAAATTTTCACTAACCCATAAAATATAGCAAACTTAAATAAGATGTATACAATTAACAATCAATATAAAAATACCAAAAACTTGTCATTGTTCTCAAAGTACCAAAATTCTGTAAATATGAAAAGGAGCATTACCACCTTATTTTTAGGCCTTACCATTATTGCAGCCTCTTGCAAAAAAGGCTTCGACAGCACAACCACCACCCCCACCACCCCGGTTGCTACGGATTCAACTATTGCGCCCGATGGTTTTACTTTTGCTACACAAAAAAGTATTGCAGTAAATATTAAACTGTTATCAAACGACGACAAAGGCTTGCAGAATGTGCCCTTAAACATCTACAGCACATCTCCTGCTGGCGATACTAGCCTTGTTTTTACCGCCATGAGCGATGCCACCGGCACCATTGCGGCAAATGTTGCGGTACCATCGTACACAGATACATTGATTTTAGACCCCGCGTATCTTGGCCTTATGCGTAACGCTAAAACTTATATAAGCGGCGGAACCGTTAATGCAACCATCGGCGGCTCAACCGGTTATGCCGGCAATATTGTTGAAAGTAATTTTGTTACAGCCAGTGTACACCCTGCAAGCAGCAGCTTTGGCGCAGGTTCTACACAATACTTATACATGGGCACATACGATAACAGCGGCAGGCCAGTTAGCTATCTTGAGCCAAAAGGCGATGTTATTTCGGCTTCATTACTGTCTTACCTCAACTACAGCCTGCCCGAGCAGGTGGATGTTAGAAAACTGCACCCCCAGTACATTACAGGCGGCGCACAATCGGATATTGTTATTACTAAAACATCGGATGTTTGGATAACTTTTGTATCAGAAGGTGCCGGTTATTTAAATGGGGTGGGGTATTATACTTACCCAACCGGTTCTGCGCCTAAAACAACTGCAGATATAGCCACCGTAAAATATATCTTCCCCAATGCGTCTTTGCCCGGTTCTGGCGGTAACCTCCGCTCTGGCGACAAAGTAAAACTTGGCCGTTTTGATGCCGGTACAAGCATTGGGCTGGTATTATTTTCAAATGGATGGAACGGCAAAAACGACAATAATGACGCTCAGAAATTTTATACCGATGCCGTGCTTAACCCTGAAACAAACCCAGACCTGCAAAGGCACACCGTTTTGTTACAGGACCCATCTTCCAACACCTTTATTATTGGTTTTGAAGATATGTTCAGGCAAAATCCATCTTGCGACCATGACTTTAACGATGTAATGGTTTATGCCACCTCCAACCCGGTTGATGCAATATCAGTAAACGGCGTACAGCAGGTTGATGTACCTAAAGACAGCGACGGTGATGGCGTTACCGACCTTTATGACAAATTTCCTAACGATCCGTTGCGTGCGTACGTAAACTACTACCCTTCTAAAACAGGTTTTGCCAGCTTAGCTTTTGAAGACCTTTGGCCAGCTACCGGTGATTACGATATGAATGATATGGTTATTGGTTACCGTTACACTTTTGTAAGCAATGCAAAAAACCAGGTGGTAGAGTTTTACGGTGATTATGGCATAAGCGCCGTAGGTGCATCGTTTGTAAGTGGTTTTGGTGTACAGCTGCCTTTCAACTCAAATTTAATAAGCATTGTAACAGGTCAAAAACTTACCGCAGGGTACATTAAAACCAACGGCAATGGCACAGAAGCAAACCAAAGCCAGGCAGTTATTATACCTTTTGATAATTATCAATCACTTATTAAAAGGCCGGGCGGCTATTATATAAATACCCAAACAGGCGCACCTGTGGTTAAAGGCGATACATCGCACGTGTATGTAAAATTTGTAACCCCCATATCTTCATCTACAATGGGCACAGCACCGTTTAACCCTTTCCTTATAAGCAATGGCCGCAGGAGTTACGAAGTGCACATGGCAGGTTCTAAACCTACCGACCTGGCAGATAACAAACTGTTTGGCACTTTGCAGGACAACACCAACGCCTCAAAAGGTATATTTTATGTAACTAAGAAAAACTGGCCATGGGCTATCAACTTCCCACAGGCTTTTGATTATCCTTCTGAGGGCAGTGCTATTAATAAGGCATATTACAAATTTCTTGATTGGGCTAAATCTGGCGGGACCCAAAATACAGATTGGTACACAAACCTTGCGTGGTACCGCAACACATCATACATATATCACCCATAATAAAGTGATGGCCAGCATAAAACCCCTACTCCTAAAGCCCCTGCCTATGGCGGGGGTTTTGTTTTATGGGGTGCATGGTTTGCTTTGTTTAACCGGCATAATGTTTCAGGTAATGGCTGGTAAAAAACAATCTTTCATCAAAAAATATTTTTCACTTACAACTACATCGCTTTAAAGCTAAAAAAGTGCATTAAAAATACAATAAACCTTAACCCATATTTAATAAAAAAGCCATTTTAGCCCTGTTAATTTAAATTATGCTGAAAGTGTTTATAATCAGTACATAATGTTAAAATAAAGCTCTTTTTATCACTACCTTTAAGTTATCAAAAAATCCTATATTTATGAAAAGGCAAATTGCTCTATTATCCTTATGCACTGCACTCATAATAGTATCCTGCAAAAAGGGTATAGATAATACAGGAGGCACTACACCTCCACCTGTTACCACAGATTCAACCATTGCACCTGATGGCTTTACATTCGCCACACAAAAAACAGTATCGGTAAATGTTAAGTTGCTGTCTAATAAAGACAAAAGTTTACCTGGTGTTCCTGTAAATATTTACAGCACATCACCCACTGGCGATACCACTTTGGTATTTACAACGCTTAGTGATGCCGATGGCAACGTTGCTGCAGATGTTGCAGTACCATCGTACGCCGATACCCTGCTGATTGACCCTGCTTACCTGGGCCTTATGCGTAATGCAAAGGCTTACTTAACCGGTAATACACTTACGGCCACCATAGGTGGTTCAACTGGTTACAGCGGCAACATTGTGGAAAGTAACTTTGTTACAGCTGGTGTACAGCCGTCTTCCCCCAGTTTTGGGGCTGGTTCTACCCAATACCTTTATATGGGTTCGTACGATAACAGCGGAAGGCCATTAAATTATATAGAGTCCGATGATGATGAAATTAACAGCAAACTGCTGTCTTATTTAAACTACAGCCTGCCCGAACAGGTGGATATAAGAAAGCTGCACCCGCAATATATAGCCAGCGGTGTACAATCGGATATTGTAATAACCAAAACATCTGATGTTTGGATAACCTTCGTGTCAGAAGGTGCCGGTTATCTTAATGCTGTAGGCTTTTACACCTATCCAACAGGCACTGCACCTAAAACACCCGGAGACATTGCAACGGTGAAATACATTTTCCCGAATGCTTCTTTACCAGGCTCTGGCGGCAACCTGCACTCAGGCGACAAGGTTAAACTGGGCCGCTTTGATGCGGGTACAAGTATAGGATTGGTAATTTTTTCCAATGGGTGGAACGGTAAAACAGTTAACAGCGGGGCTGAGAAATTTTATACAGATGCAGTTCTTAACCCAGAAACAAATCCAGACCTTCAAAGGCACACTGTATTATTGCAAGATCCAACTACCAATACATTTGTTATTGGCTTTGAAGACCTGAACAGGCAAAGCGGCTCATGCGACCATGATTTTAACGATGTTATGGTGTACGCCACTTCCAACCCGGTGGAGGCTATTTCAGTAAACGGTGTTCAAAAAGTGGATGTACCTAAAGACAGCGATGGCGATGGCGTTACCGACCTGTACGATAAATTCCCGAACGACCCTGCCCGTGCATATATTACCTACTACCCTTCCCAAACAACTTTTGCCAATATTGCATTTGAAGACCTTTGGCCTGCCACCGGCGACTATGACATGAACGACATGGTGATAGGTTACCGTTACACTTTTGTAAGCAATGCGCAAAACAAAATAGTGGAATTTTATGGGGATTATGGTATAAGTGCTGTTGGCGCATCGTTTGTAAGCGGCTTTGGTGTACAATTACCGTTTAGCCCTAACTTAATAAGTAAAGTAACCGGGCAAAAATTAATAAGCGGCTATATTAAATCTAATGCCAATGGTACTGAGGCCGGGCAAAAACAAGCGGTAATAATACCCTTTGACAACTACCAGGCATTAATTAAAAGGCCAGGCGGTTACTACATTAACTCACAGACAGGTGCACCGGTTATTAAGGGAGATACTGCACATGTTTACGCACTGTTTACATCGCCTGTATCTTCTTCTACAGTGGGTACTGCACCGTTTAACCCTTTTCTTATAAGTAACGGCCGCAGGACTTACGAAGTACACCTTGCAGGTTCTAAACCAACAGACCTTGCCGATACCAAACTGTTTGGTACCCTGCAGGATAAAACAAATATTGCAAAAGGCATTTACTATGTAACCGGTAAAAACTGGCCCTGGGCTATCAATTTTACGCAGGCATTTGATTATCCATCTGAAGGCAATGCCATCAACAAAGCTTATTATAAGTTTCTTGACTGGGCAAAATCAGGCGGTACGCAAAACAAAGACTGGTACACCAATTTATCATGGTATAGAAATTCATCATACATCTATCATCCTTAATTAATTTCAGCATAATGCCCGGGGTTCTATGAGGTAAGGGGCTGTCTCTGCAAATGAGGCAGCCCTTTTTTTGCAGGGCCCTATGGCAGCTTCTGCCTATACTAATAAAAAATGCGCCAGGGTGCGGCACGGCCACCTTTTAATAAGGTTTAAAAAAACGGCACATGCTAACGTTTCAACACCAAACACATAAAACAAAAAATTAATACCAAAAAATTGTTTTTTCAAATTGACTTTTGTTAGCCTTTAAGTATAAAAAAATGTCTTATTTTCGGTTTAATCATTTTTTTATATTTGATATATATATTTTATATGTTTCTTAATGGCTTCGCTTACATTATAAAATTATATTTGTTACTGGCTGTAAATTTTAATCAAAACAAATCTTATGAATTCCCCAGAGGTTAAGAAAGCAAACAGTCTTGTTGTTGTTGAAGATGATGTATATATGCAGAATCTTTTAAGCCACTATCTTGAAGAGGAATATGATGTTAAGGTATTTGATAATGGTTTAGATGCCTATGCCTATTTGCAGGAAGGCAACATACCAGATATTATTATTGCCGACCTTAATATTCCCAAACTTAGTGGCCTGGATTTAATTTTGCAGGTAAAAGCAAGCGGGTTTTTCAGTTCAATACCCATTATGGTTTTATCGGGTGAAGAAAGCACTGAAAAAAGGATAAAATGCCTTGAAGCAGGTGCTGATGACTACGTGGTTAAACCTTTTAACCCGCGCGAGCTTGAAGCACGCATAAAGGTGTTGTTGCGCCGTACTGGTAAGTTGCAATCATAAAAACATTATCGTCAGTATCCAAAATATCCTTTGTTTATCATGCCACAAAATAACCCTTCCATAGTAAACAATAAGGGCATAATCGCATTAGTAAATGCAGATAACCTGTTAAAGGAAGCCCTTGCCAAATTTGACTTTGATGCAAGGCCAATTGCAACCTTTTCAAACGGCGTAGAGCTGTTTAACCGTTGGGACAAAGAAAAACTGACCATAGCAGCAGTTATAGTGCAGGGCGAGGTAATGGACCCTTTCGGTATTGCTATGGTGCAGGCATTGCGGGCAAAAAAGTTTGTGGATGTGCCTTTT
>CAZRDD010000250.1:0-7568 GCA_964598675.1 uncultured Parafilimonas sp. | reverse complement strand
ATTTTATACGGAATCCTTCCAGCGCCTCTGTGTCAGCAGCAATGTATGCCGCTGCCTCCTGTTTGTATTGTTCTATCTGTTGCAACAACTGTTCCATGGGGCGAAGATAATAAATGCCGGTTTCAAAATTTTAAAATGTATGGGTTTGGGTACCGGTGTTGGGGCTACACCTCTTTTTAAGCAGCTTAAATGCTGTTTTTCTGGTATATGTCCGGCACATGTTTCTGCATCATGCGGCTATAAGTTTCTTCATTTACAGGCACCCAGCCAAATTTTTCATACAGCGTATCTGCATCTTTTGTTACCAGAAGCCACCTGCGCAGGCCATCAACATCGGGGTG
This sequence comes from uncultured Parafilimonas sp., assembly GCA_964598675.1. Taxonomy (GTDB): domain Bacteria; phylum Bacteroidota; class Bacteroidia; order Chitinophagales; family Chitinophagaceae; genus JABDFW01. The sequence continues at coordinate 7,227 of CAZRDD010000250.1, read as the reverse complement.
GGCATGTATTGCCTGCATCAGCCATTTTGAAAGGCCCTTGCCCCTGTGGGGTTCTAATATAAACACATCGGCCAAATAAGCAAACGTTGCTTTATCTGTAACAAGCCTCGCAAAACCCGCCAACTGCCCATTGTGCAATACGCCAAAGGATAATGAATTGGCAACCGATTTTTGTACAATATGCAATGGTATGCCTATGCTCCAGTACGATTCTTCCGACAGGTATTTGTGTATTGCAGCAACATCCAGTTTTGCCTGGTTGGTTGTTATGGTGTAACCATCTTTATGCAGTTCATAAATATTCATGATGATTATTGTTTATTTGTTTTTACTGCCGGTGTTAAACCTGTTAGCGGAAACAGCTTTTTGTACACCGTGTTTTTTGGCAGGCTTATTATGTTGCCTGGTTGCATATTGTTTAGGCTAAGCCCTTCTATACGGTGGCGTATTAACCGTAATGTAGGGTAGCCAACCTGTGCTGTCATTCTTCTTACCTGCCTGTTTTTGCCTTCGGTTAAAATAAGTTTTATCCAAGGGGCAGCAATATCTTTTCTAAACCTTATAGGCGGGTTTCGCGGTGGTACAACAGGCGCTTCTGTAAAAATGGATGCCATACATTTTTTTGTGGTGTATGTTTTGCCATCAATGTTTATATCAACCCCCTGTGTTAATGTATTAATTGCAGTGGTGGTTATATCGCCATCCACCTGTACCCAGTATTCTCTTTCATGCGCAAACAATGGATCGAGCAACCGATGGTTAAGCTGTTTATCGTTTGTAAGCAGCAGCAGGCCTTCACTGTCTTCATCAAGGCGGCCAACAGGGTAAACATCTTTAGGCACTTTAAAATAATCTGCAAGTGTTTGCTTGTGCTGTTGCGATGTAAACTGCGACAGTACCATGTATGGTTTATATATGATGAAGTATTGATGCATAGCAATAAAAAAATCCCGCAGATGCGGGACTTTCTATATAGATGGGTTAGTAAGTACCAGGAAAATAAATTTCCCTACACAATATTAAAAATAGTTTTTTCTAACACAAAAAAAATGACAAACTATTTTATGCACATTTTACTTATTTATTGTGAATAGAGCAGTGTGTGCATTGCAAATGGATAAAAGTAAAATAGTATACAGTGTTAATGTTTCAGCGCGCTATTATAAAACACTTTACCGCAGTTAAACTTTTTACTGCTTGGTTTTACGTACATCGGTTTACCTTTGCGCAATCTAAAATGATGTAACAATGAAATTTCCCGCCCCGGTAACAGTAGGATGGATTGCAGGTTTTATACATGCTGAAGTGGTTGGTAACAGTGCTGCTGAAGCTTATGGCTTAAACGAAATACACAAGGTGGAAGAAGGCGATGTGTGTTTTGTTGACCACCCAAAGTATTACAGTACCTGCCTTAACAGTGCTGCCACCCATATCATCATCAATACAAAAAATGTGGAGGCGCCTGCTGGTAAAAACCTGCTGGTGGTTGCCGACCCTTTTGAAGCATACCTGGCAATAGTAAACCACTTCAGGCCATTTACGCCTGCCGTAAAGCCTGTTGACGACAGCGCCGTTATTGGGCAGGGTACGGTAATTATGCCCAATGTGTATATTGGCAAGCATGTAACCATTGGCACAAACTGTATAATACAACCCAATGCCGCTATTATGGACTATACTGTTATTGGCAACAATGTTGTTATACAGGCAGGTACGGTAATAGGCAGCGATGCTTTTTATTATAACACAAAAAAGAACAGGGATGTTTGGTACAGGCGTATGCAAAGCTGTGGCAATGTTGTTATTGAAGACGATGTTGAAATTGGTGCTGGCTGTACCATTGACCGTGGTGTAACAGCCTCAACACGCATTGGCCAGGGTACAAAAATTGATAATATGGTGCATATTGGCCACGATACCAATGTGGGTAAAAATTGCCTGTTTGCAGCACAGGTGGGTATTGCAGGTGCTACCGTTATTGAAGATGGCGTTACGCTTTGGGGGCAGGTGGGTGTTAGCAAAACGCTTACCATTGGCGCTAATGCAACGGTGCTGGCGCAAAGCGGCGTGCCATCATCGTTAAAGGGAGGTAAGGTTTATTTTGGCTACCCGGCAGATGAGGCCTCTGCTAAAAAGAAAGAACTTGTTTGGATAAGGCGCATACCCGAAATGTGGGACAAACTTAAAAACCTGTAAAGGTTGTAATACCTATAATAATAAAGCCACGAAATTGCGTGGCTTTATTATTATAGGTATGTTTAAAATGCAGTTGTACTTATTTAATATATTTCAAAAGCTCTTCGCTGTCGGGGGTAACCTTGCTGTCAAAATGTGCAAGCAGGTTGCCTTTTTCATCAATAATAAATTTATTAAAATTCCAACTGATGGTGGCATCCAGCACACCATTTTCTGCTTTGCTGCACAGGTACTGGTAAACAGGTGTAGTGTTGGCGCCTTTAACATCAACCCTGGTAGTAAGCGGGAATGTTACGCCAAAATTCTTTTTACAAAAAGATTGTATGGCTGTATCCTGCTGAAATTCCTGTCCGCCAAAATTGTCAGAGGGGAAGCCAACAATTACTAATTTGTCTTTGTACTGTTCGTACAGCTTTTGCAAACCTTCGTACTGGGGCGTAAAACCGCATTTTGAAGCAGTGTTAACAATCAGCAGTTTTTTGCCTTTGAATTTTGCAAAATCAATGGTTTTGCCATCCAGCGATTTTATTTTGAATGAATAAATGTTTTTTGCGGGTGGCATAAATGCAGCGGCTGTTATAAACAGCAGGGCCAATACGCTAACAATAAGGCTTGTTTTTTTCATATTTATGGTTTTGATATTATAAAGGTATAGTTGTTTGTAAAAAGAGAACACTAATTTTTTTAAAAGGTATGCGTGTTATTTTACATAAAACTGCCTTAGGCAGATAAACAGACATGTACGCTTTTTGTTCATTTTTGGATTGTGCTGTTTGTAAAAAAGTATTTACTGCTGCATTTGTAATACGCATGCACATATTATAATATGGTATAGGCAACGGTGGCAATGCTTATTCTAACTCCCGGGATAGCAGCGAGTGCATTTGTACACGCCTCCAGGCTGGCCCCGGTGGTAACCACATCGTCCACCAGCAGCAGGTGTTTGTTTTGCAGGGCTGCAACATCGCCTGCCGCAAAAACGCCCTGCATGTTTTGCCAGCGGGCGGTGCGGCCCTTGTGGGTTTGTGTTTCGGTAAAATGCTTTCTCAGCGCCGCGTTGTTTATAACAGGCCTGTTCCATACCTGCTGAATGCCTTCTGCTATAAGGGCGGCCTGGTTGTAGCCGTGCTTTTTTTCTTTTTTACTGTTCAGTGGCAAAGGTATAATGGCGTCAACCTCATCAAACCGTTTGCATTCTTCTATTTCTATACCCAGCAACCTGCCTAAATAATAGCCCGCTTCTTTGTTGCCCTTGTATTTAAGGGCAAATACCAGTTGTTGTACTACGGAGTTTTTGGTAAAATACAAAAGGCTGCCCGCCTGCTGAACAGTAACGCGGCCATAAAATATTTTTTCCACCGGGTTGCCAGGCTGGGGCATAAAGCCAGTAAGCGGCAGGCTGTGGTGGCATTTAGGGCAAATAACCGCATTGGGCTGCAACACATCGCTGCCGCAGCCAACACAGTTGTGCGGAAAAAACAGGTGTGTAAAGCTGGTAAGGGCGTTGGTGATGGTTGTACGCATGGCGTCATTAAAATAGGTACTGGTATACTTCTTCAATACGGCTTAAAGCCACCACTTCAATTTTATACTGGTTTTTTTCAAAACCTTTTTTGTTGAAGCGCGATACGATTATTTTTTCAAAACCCAGCTTCTCTGCTTCCGCAATGCGCTGCTCAATACGGTTAACGGCCCTTATTTCGCCATTAAGGCCCACCTCGCCCGCAAAACAAATGTGGGGGGAGAGCGGCACATCGTCGTAAGAGGAGAGAAGGGCGCATATTACCGAAAGGTCAATGGAGGGGTCCTCTACCTTTAGCCCTCCAGCTATATTTATAAACACATCTTTTACGCCAAAGTGAAAGCCGCCCCGCTTTTCCAGTACAGCCAGCAGCAGTTGCAGCCTCCGCAGGTCGAAGCCGCTTACGGTGCGTTGCGGGGTGCCGTACACGCTTTGGGTAACCAGTGCCTGAATTTCTATCAGCAATGGCCTTAGCCCCTCCATGCTGGCTGCTACGGCGCTGCCGCTAAGCAGTTCCTCCTTTTGGTTAATCAATATCTCCGATGGGTTAAGCACTGCGCGCATGCCATCGCCCGTCATTTCGTAAATGCCCAGTTCGGCGGTGCTGCCAAAACGGTTTTTAAGGGTACGCAGTATACGGTACACGTAATGCCTGTCGCCCTCAAACTGCAGTACGGTATCAACCATGTGTTCCAGTATTTTTGGCCCCGCAATGCTGCCGTCTTTGGTAATATGGCCGATTAAAAAAACGGGTGTATCTGTTTCCTTAGCAAACCGCTGAAATTCGGCAGCGCACTCGCGTATTTGCGATATGCTGCCCGGCGATGAATCTATAAGGTTTGATTGCAGGGTTTGAATTGAGTCAACAATAACCAGTTGCGGTTTTAGCTTTTTTATTTCCTGGAAGATTGTTTGCGTGTAAGTTTCGGTAAGAATATAAAAATCAGGGTGAACGATTTTTAACCGGTCTGCCCTCATTTTTATCTGGCTTTCACTTTCTTCACCGCTAATATATAATATGGTGATATTTTTTAATTCCAGCGCATCCTGCAACATAAGGGTGCTTTTGCCTATGCCCGGCTCCCCGGCCACCAGCACTATACTGCCAGCCACAATGCCACCACCCAGCACCCTGTTTAGTTCAGTATCGGCTGTAACAATCCTTTTTTCCTCACTTGTTTTTACATCGCTAAGGGCAATGGTTTTCTGTGTTCTTTTATCAGGCGTGTAGTTTTTCCAGTTGGTATCAGCGGCAGGGTTACCCTTGTCAATCACTTCTTCTACAAAGGTGTTCCACTGGCTGCAGGCGGGGCATTTGCCAAGCCATTTTGTGCTTTCGTACCCGCAATTGCCGCAAAAAAAGGCTGTTTTTATTTTACTCATGTCTGTTGGTAAAGGTATATTGCCTATACACAATACGGGGCTTTTTTGCAGAAAATTATATTTTGGGCTGCTGTTATAGCAAATAAAAAAAGGCTGGTAAGACTACCGGCCCTTATACTTACTAACCCATTAAATTCTGCCACTAAATTACAATAATGGCAAACATTTCAAAATTATTTTTTGGGTACTGTTAAAAAAATCAAAGCATAAAAAAGCCTGCGGATTATATTTAGTGGAATGTGGATGAGTGGTTTTTTTAACTCTTAAAGATGAATGCAGAATAAATATAATATATTTAATTATGAACATATATTGCAATATAGATACATTATAATTAAATGGTATTTGATGCGCAAAAAAATTGTCTTTTGCTTTCGGTAGAGCCGAATATATCTTCGGTAAGTAAAATGTTTATTTTATTGATAACCAGTAGCAAATAAAAGGTCTTAAATATTTGTCACATATTTTTTTTTAATATATTTTTTTTTATCAAAATTTTATAATAGCTTTAAATTTCTTTAACAAAAACTTAATGCACATGAGAAAAATCCTAATGGGGATGGCTATGCTATTTTTGGCATACGCCACGAACGCCCAGACTCAACTTGTAACCGGCAAGGTTACTGATGAAAAGGGAACCGCCATACCACAGGCTACGGTTCTTGAAAAAGGTACAAAAAATGGAACATTTGCTGCAGATGATGGTGCGTTTAGCATTAAAGTTAAGCCCAAAGCCATTCTGGTAATTTCGGCCATTGGTTATGAAACAAAGGAAGTTCCATCTTCCGAGGCGGCTTCAATTGTACTTAAAACGGATACAAGAACCCTTAGTGAGGTGGTTGTAACTGGTACAGGTACAGCAACCAGCAAAAAGAAACTGGGTATATCAGTTGAATCTGTTTCTGCTGATAAATTGCCTGCAGCGCCTACCGCGTCTATCGATCAGGCGTTGATTGGTAAAATACCAGGTGCTCAAATTTCTACCACCAGCGGTAACCCCGGCGACCCTGTTAATATCCTGCTTAGAGGTATTAACACCGTGCAGGGTGGCACCAAGCCGTTGATTATGGTGGATGGTGTGGAAGTTAAATCAACCGACATTAACACACTTGACCTCGGCAACGTTGAAAGGGTTGAGGTGGTACAAGGTGCTGCTTCTGCAGCTATTTATGGTGCCCAGGGTGCAAATGGTGTAATACAGGTATTTACCAAAAGGGGTAAAAAAGGCCGTACTGCGGTTAATTATTCAACCAGCTATTCAACAAACGAGTTTTTAAATACCGGTAACGTACACAAGGCTGATAAACACCCTTACCTTACCGATGCTAACAACAACATCATCTCCCCAAGCGGAACCATATTGGATTATAACGATGTTGGGTCTATAGAAGGTATCTCGTACAAATACGGTGGTGCAGCACGATATTATATACTTGATACGCGTAACGTTGCAAATACCCCTTATAATGCAAACCTGAAATATTACGACCATTTCAAACAGGTTTTTCAAACAGGTTATACGCTTAACAACAGCATCAACATTTCTGGCGCTGGCGATAAAAACGATTATGCAGTGTCTGTATCAAACAACAATACTTTAAGCCCAATTTTAAAGAACGGTTTTGTTAACAGAACAAACGTTACTGCCAACATTGGTGCTGAACTGTTTAAAGGTTTTAAAGTACGGTCAGTAACGCAGTTGGTTTATACCAAAAATACGCTTCACCCAGGCCTTGGTGCTTTTGGTGGCGGCGGCAGTAAAGGCGATGTTGGTAAAGTATATGGGTTCTTAAACACTTCTCCTTTCTTCGACCTTACCCGCAAACTTAAAGATGGCACTTATCCGCTGTACCAAACAGCTGACTTTTTGAGCGTTAACGCAGGTAATCCTTTTTACCAGCAGGAATATTCAAAAAGTGTTGACAACAAAATTGACCTTGTACAAAGCTTTGATGCCAACTATGTTGTTAACAAGTTTGTAGAACTGGATGCTAAATATGGTATTGACTACCAGAACAGGAACGTTCAATACACTTTTTACAACCAGAGCCAAAACCTTAACTCTATCTATTACGATCCTAACTACATTGGTGTTTATGCACCAACAAATACGGGTGAAATTGATA
>CAZRDD010000249.1:0-7586 GCA_964598675.1 uncultured Parafilimonas sp. | reverse complement strand
TAGCTGTTGAAACGAATCTTGATAAGTTTTCAGAAATTTACAGTGTAATTAGAGAGCGAAGATCTGAAATTAGAGACACTCCCGCACACAAACAACATAATAATGAACTGCGTATCTTGCTTAAGGCATTAGACGGCGGTAAACTTGTCATTATTCTTGATGAAATTGATGCTTTGACAAAAACTGATTATTCTGATCAGATTTTCGCACAAATTCGGAGTAGTTATTTTTCGGGAAGAGTCAATTATCCAGAGTTTTATAATTTGACATATTTGCTTTCGGGAGTAGTTGAGCCGACTGAAATTATCAAAGATTCAAAAATATCACCATTTAATATTGGACAAAAAATATTTTTGAATGATTTCTCTAGAGGCGAATTTGATAATTTTCTGAGCAAATCAAATTTGAATCTACATGATGATACCGTGGATCGTATTTTCTATTGGACTAATGGAAATCCTAGGATTACGTGGGATGTTTGCGCAGAAATCGAGACTGTAATTAAATTAAGACCAATTACAAATGACTCGATAGATGAAATTGTTAATCGAACTTACCTTACAACATACGATAAACCTCCTATTGACAATATCAGAGAGCTTACAAAGAAGGATAAAGAAATAAGACGATCGCTTATTGATATCGAAAATAATAGAACTAATGGGTTGTCTGACCGTATTAAAAGTAAGCTCTATTTGTCCGGTATTATTAATTATGAGAATAGTGAAATTAAGATCAAAAATCAAATAATTAAACTCAGCTTAAATGGTGATTGGTTAAGATCGTTAGAGGAGGAAGAAAAAGGATTATTTAAAATAGCAACAGAGCTATTTGAAGAAGGTAAGTATTTAGAATGTCTATCAATTTATGAAAGATATTTAGTTGAATGTGAGGAAGGTTTGGTTGACCTGTCGCTTGTTTATTATTATATGGGATATGCGGCTTATAGAATTTCAAATTTTGAAAAATCTATTTCTTATTTAGATAAGGCAAGTTTTAATGAAGAAGACGAACCAAAACTATTTTATCGAGTTTTGAGTTTGAAAGGTCTTGTTTATTACTATACTAATGATATTGATAAGAGTTTAGGTTCATTCAAGGTAGTAATTGAATCTAATAGAAATGATGAAGACTATGTCCGAGCATTATTAAATTTCGGTAGTATATCATTGAAATCCGAAAATGAAATTTACAAATTAGAATCAGTTAAAATATTCCAAAAGATAATTAGCGATTCAGAGTTATCGAATGGAAAACTTAAAGATTCTTTTGTAAATGAATTGAAAGCGATAGCATTTTATAATTTAGCGCAGTCTCAACTTTCTGATGGTTTAATTGCTGAAGCAATTGCTAATTACTATAAGGCTGTTGAATTTGCAAGAGATAATACAAAGCCAAAAATAATTTTAAGTTTACTTAAAGTACGAAATAATCAAGTTGAAGAGCGTTTATTGTTTGAGAAACTCTGTAATCTTATAATTGAAGGGAAAATTAAACCGGAGGAGCAAGATCCTGAGAAGCCGTTAGATTTTAATTTAGATGATTTTAGGAACATACTTATTATAGCATTTACTGGTTATCGTGAAGACCTTTTTACTAAATTAGAACCTTTTTTATACTTTCTTTCCCAAAATACTCTTGGTGTTCACTTATATGAGTTGGCTATGTTTTCTATCAATAATAGGGATAGCCTAACAGGTGTAAAGCTTTTAAAAATAATGTATGATAAATTTGGTGAATATGAATTCGAGGAAAGAATAATTTACAGGATACTAAAGTATTTGGCCTTATTTACTAAAATCATAGAAGATAGTCGGTTCGCTTTTGAGTATGCTCTTATGTTTAAAAGGAAGCGATTTGACAGTATTGATGATGTGGATATGGAAATTTTTGCAAATCTTGGGTTTTATTTAATCGATAATAACAAGCTAACTGAGGGGTTGTCATATTTGGGTACAATAAAGGAGCTTAGAGATGAAGTTCCTGAAAGTGTATATGTGAATTTTATTGTCATTTATCATATCGAGTTTGTAATTTATAGGTTGCAAAAAGATAGACAGATGGCATTGGACAAGGCTAACGAAATACTACAGTTTATCGAAGAAATTAATCTATCAAAGCAATATTCCAATTTGCTTGGAGATACTGGTTTAGAACATATACGGCAAGGCGCAAAGTTGTTCATTGAACAATACGTTGGGAGAAACGAACCTGTTAGAGTTGGGAAAGTTTTTGGTCGTAATGAGATTGTTAAAGTTAGATATAAAGATGGTAGTGTTGTTGAAACCAAGTATAAGAAAGTCTCAGAGGATATAAGGCAAGGCAGTTGCATCATTTTAGATTGATTGCTGTCAAATTTGTCGTATAATAATCGGAGATTTGGTTAATTGTATTATCGTTTATTATTAAATTCTGCATCAATTATCACAGTTTCAAGTATCGCTTCCTTATTTGAAAAAGGATCCTCCGGCATACTATGTTAGCGATCAATTGTTATACCAAATAATATGATTGTAGGGGTTGATGTTTCCCTCACCCCCTCATCACCTCTGCCACCAGTTTTTTCATTTTTTGCAGGCCGGTGGTGGCTACCAGCAGGGCATCCTGTTGCCAGTAGGCCTCGTTAAACAACTCCAGCGACAGTACTTTGGTGCCGCCCATTGCTTTAAGCAGGCGCAGTACCTGTTGCAGGGGCGCAGCGCCATCGCCGGGGTACACGCGGCCCGCATCGGTTTGCTGCTGTACGGGTATGTTGCCGGGGTAATCGTTCATGTGTATAATATCAATCACTTTACCGTTTACCAGTTGCAGGCAGTTAAACCCCGAGCCACCACGAAACAGGTGGTACACATCGGGCAGTATGCGGGCTTCGGTATCGCTGGCTTCGGCGGCAATGGCCAGTGCCTGTCCAAAATTGTACACCGTGCCGGAGGCGCCCCAAAACTCCAGCAGGGGCATTACGCCGTATTGCCTGCCCAGCTGCAGTATGGCGCGGTAGCGTGCGCCTGCCACGGCATAGTTTATGGGGGTACCCGCTTCCACGCCAGCGGGCGGGGCAGCAATGCGTTTGCAGCCTAAGGCGGCCATTATTTTCATTTCGCCTGCAAGGGTATCAAGGGCGGCTTTGCGCTTTGTGTCGTCATCCACCATCCATTCAGTAAAGCTAATGGCGTTTTCCACCACCAGGCCCCTGGTTTTGATGTACGCGTTAAGCTGTGTAAGGGTATTGCCTTTTTGCAGGTACTCCTTAATATCGCTTACCCACAGTTCCACCCCGTTGTAGCCCGCTTTGGCGGCAATATCAATGTATTGCAGCAGTCCCGGTTTTTGCCCGCTGATGGTGCTGGTGTTTAAACAAAACCTGAACGGCCCCTGTGTGGCAGGCGGTGCCGCGTGTAAAAGCCCGGTGGGCAATAACGGTGCCAGCGAGGCAGCGCCAGATAGCTTAAGCAGTTGTCGTCTGTTAAACATACATGTTTTTAATTGGCAGGTTAAGGTAGGGCAATTGCCCGGTAATTTACACTATGGTAATCAATGGCTGGCCTTCGCCGGGGGCTTGCAGCCAGCCGATGCTTGTTAGTGGCTGGCCAAGCTGTTGCAGGGCTGCTTCAAAGGCGGCGGCCCCTTCTTCGGCTACGGCCACCAGCAGTCCCCCACTGGTTTGCGGGTCGGCCAGTATATAGCGCTGCTCATCCGTAAGCGGGGCTATTTTGTGGCTATAGCTCTGCCAGTTGCGTTGTGTGCCGCCGGGGTAACATTTCTGGTCAAGGTAGCTTTGTAAGCCCTCAATAACGGGCACTTTATCGTACTGCAACACGGCATGCAGGCCGCTGCCCTCGCACATTTCGGCAAGGTGGCCCAGCAGGCCAAAGCCGGTAACATCGGTAAGCGCTTTCACCTCGTCCATCTGCCCGAATACCTCGCCCAGCTTGTTGAGGGTGGTCATGTTTTTAAGCGCCACTGCCGCATGGTGTGCCGATAATACCCCCTTTTTTTGCGCGGTGGATAAAATACCCACCCCCAGCGCTTTGGTAAGGTACAGGCGGCAGCCCGCCACCGCGGTGGAGTTTTGTTTAAGCTTAGGCACCTCCACCAGTCCGTTAACGGACAGGCCGAACACCGGCTCCGGGCAGTCAATGCTGTGGCCGCCCGCCAGGGTAATGCCCGCTTCGGCACAAATGGCCCTGGCACCTTCCAGCACCTTTTGCGCCACTTCGGGCGGCAGTTTATCAATGGGCCAGCCCAGTATGGCAATGGCCAGTATGGGTTTGCCGCCCATGGCATACACATCGCTTATGGCGTTGGCGCTGGCAATGCGCCCAAAATCGTAAGGGTCATCCACAATGGGCATAAAAAAGTCTGTGGTGGAAATAAGGGCCGTGCCATTGCCCAGGTTAAGCACGGCGGCATCATCCCGCTTATCGTTGCCCACCAGCAGGCGCGCATCGGGCGCGTGGGCAATGGGGCTGTGCAAAATTTTATCTAAAATGGCCGGACTAATTTTGCAGCCGCAGCCCGCACCATGCGAGTATTGCGTAAGTTTTATGGCTTGTGTTTGCATAAGCATTAGGCCTGTTGGGTAACAGGTACAGTATTTTTAAATGTTTGTATGTTAAGGGCCTGCTCATTAACATTGTTGCCTGTTAATGGCAGGGCAAACACGCGGCTGGCGTTGCGCCTGCTTAAGCCGGTGCGGTATGTTTTATCGTAATACACCAGCGCCAGGCGTATAAAATCTTCCATGCGGTTGCTGCGTATCGCGGCAATGGCGTTTTTGGTTTGTTCAGGCCCCAGGCGCTTGCGTATGCGCTCCGTGCTTTGCACCAAAAAATCTTTATCAAGCCCGCCATACTCCGCCACCAGGTGCTTAATGCGCTGTTCTGTATCCACTTGCACCTCAATTACACTGGCTTCGGCCATTTGCTGCCAAAAAGGTTTGGGTATGCTGCGTTTGCCAATGTTAAGGCTTTCATCCTCCACCCAAATGGTTTGTTGCTTATCAAGCTGGTGCAGGGCAAAGGCAAGGTTGTTTTCAAATTGCTCCTGGCTTGGCTGCTCCAGTTTGTTCATACTGCCGTAGGCCGAGCCCTGGTGGCAGGCAATCTCCTCCAGGTCAACCACCTGTTCGCCCAGTTGTTTAAGCTGGTGCAGCAGCCTTGTTTTGCCGCAGCCCGTCATGCCGCCGAGTACCTGCAGGTGATATGGCTGCTCAAACTGGCGGTGCGCCCAGTGGCGGTAGCGCTTGTAGCCACCCTGTATAACATACACCTCAAAACCGTAAAGGTTTAACGCCCAGGCCATGGCCCCGCTGCGCATACCACCGCGCCAACAATGTACTGCCACGGTTTTGCCCGGCGCTATGGCCAGGGCCTGGTTGATAAAGCCCGACCACTTAGGGCCGGTAAGGTCGAAGCCGAGCAGGATAGCTTCCTCGCGCCCCACCTGTTTGTAGGTGGTGCCTACTATAACCCTTTCCTCGTTGGTGAACAGGGGCAGGTTAAACGCACCGGGCACATGGCCGTGTAAAAACTCGGCAGGTGTGCGAACATCTAACAGGGGGACGGTACCCGAAAGCTGCAAAAAATCGTTAATAGAAATTGGCTTAAGCATGGCCCTGCGAAGATAGTGGGGAATTGAATGATTTGGGAAGGGGGAGTTTTTGAGGGGGAGGGGGATGCTGTGGCCTTGCATACGTTGGAAGATGGCGACAAGCTGCCTGTTGAAGGACTGTAAAAGTTAAATGATATCACGCGCACGCAGTATGCCACTGGTTACACAGGTTTGAAGGCTTCCTTCCAGGGTTTTATTTTGTTTACCTCAAAAGCAATGGCAAAATCGTTGCTGGGTTTCAACAGAAAGTCACCACCGGCGTTCCAGATAGATTTGTAAAAGGCCTGGGGCTGTAGATGCGTAACAAGCCAGTTGTATTCCTGTGCAATATCGTCGGTTGATTTTAAGGGTTTAAAAATTAACCGTTTATTCGTTAAAGCCAGTTTGCCCGGTACAAGGCTGCCCTCAATTAAATGATTTGCTGCTACCTGCATTAAAAGCACTTCTTCGGTGTTAAGGCAAAGGGGGATGCTCTCCAGCAGCTTTACAGGTTTTGCAAACCTGGCAAATAATAAGCCATTGACCAATAAAGCGGCTGCACTGGTAATGGCAGTGATATAAAGGGTATTTTTTGAGTCAACACTAAATTGCTTACATAGCATAAGGCTTAATAAACAAAAGGCAATAGCCCAGGGTAAACCGTTAAAAAAAATGCCTGCCAGTTTGTTTTTCATTTACAAAGGGTTGAGGTTTTTATTAAGCAACACAGGTACTTGTTTTTCTGCAATATATAAACAAAAGGTTTACGATAAAGTCATCAAATGAAACTTTGCAATATTCAAGCGCTAACCCAACACTGTGGGCAAGTATTATTATTTATTGATGACTGCCTCGAGTGCTTTAGCATCTGCAATTTCGCTTAGCCAGGTAAACGCACCGGGTACATATTTGCCTGCTTTGTTAATTAATGCATAGCCGGGATAGCCGCTGAAAGAAAAATATTTTGATATCTCTGTATCTAATTGCTCGTTTATAAGTATGTGTACACCGGGTTGCTGCAGTTCAGTTACTTTAATTTTCCAATTGTTTTCGGTAGATGAATTGATGGTACAGAGATACACAAATACAACATCCATGTTTTTAGCATCCATTTGCAGTTGTTTGCTGTGGGGCATTTCAGCCAGGCATGGCGCGCACCAGGTAGCCCAGCGGTCAATAATAATGGCCTTGCCGGGAAAGTTTTGCTTAAGCTTTGCTAAAAAATCAGGCGCTGGTATGCTGGGCGCTTTGTACAAGGTTGCGCCAAAAGCGGTTTCAATAATTGGCTTGCCAAAATTTGTTTGCTTATTTGTTGTAACAGATTTTGCCAGGGAGTTATTAATGGTCATTAAATTTTTTGCGGTGATGCTGTATTCTTTTTTGGCAACTGAAACACACCAGGGGGTCCGTATACTTTTTAATACACCTTCCCATTGTTCTTTTTGTTCAATTAGGTCTTTGCTTGTAGCAATCCTTAGTTTCAGGTAGTCGGCTTTCGCTGTATTAAAAACACTGTCAATCGCTTTAACTCCTTTGTTTAGGTAGCGTTCCCTCTCTATTTTTTTTATGCTTGGTTTAAGCTGGGTAATCCAATTTTCAACGTCTTTGGTTGTACAGGGGTAAGCGGGCTGCTTTTTTTCACTCTCCTGCAAGGAGTCAACCAATGCTTTTTCCAATGTATCTAAATTTGTGAGGGTTGCAACATCTTTCCAGGTAACTGATATTTCTTCCCCCGGCATAAATCTTACATAATTGGATAAGTATTGATAAAACATCATGCTGCTGTTTGATGTAAGATAACCTTTGTGCTGTTTTATTTTTAGCCAAAGGCTTTCGCTCATTCTTTTACCTGTATTTTTTGTGCAGAGGTTTGCGTAGTATTCGCTGGTTAGCTCGTTTTGTAACATCCAGGCATATTCCGAAGGGTTAGCGGCAATATAACTGCTTTCAATATTTTTAAGTGAATCGAACACATTATTGTAAATAGATAGCACGCT
>CAZRDD010000248.1:0-7606 GCA_964598675.1 uncultured Parafilimonas sp. | reverse complement strand
CTTTATGTGCCTCTTTTATTACTACTGAAACTGCTGCCGCAGGTTTGTTATCGGCTGTAAACACAATGCCTTTAATGCTTGCTGCGTTGCTTTGTGCAAATAAAATAACCCCATTAGAAACTGAAAGAAAGAGGAAGGCTGTTGCTAACAATATTCTCATAATAATATAGTTTACCTGTTATTGGCGGGCGCTCCCGTAAAACTTTTGCCTGCGCAACAGAAAAACCGGATAGGCCCTTTTTGATTTTTTGAGTGTATTTGTATTAAGGTTGTACAACTTATTACTTACTGGCGCAAAAATATAGGTGCGTAAAGGGCGTATTTTGCCGCATTGGGAAATGCATTTACGTATATGGAAACATGACATTGCACGTAACAGACCGGGACGACAGCATATAAAAAAAATATATTGTTTAATGCAAATGCTATTAAAAGAGATGATTAATTAAACGCTGTAAATACTTTTTAAATTGAAGTGGAGGGTTTTGAGATTATTGATTATTTTTATATATTGTTTATGTTTTTTATAGTTTTTAACCCGACACTACATCACAATGATACATGCGATAGTAAATAATGGCGTTAACGAGGATTTGGCCGATGAGATGCGGCGCCAGGTTAAAATACTTAACATTACTTCTTTAATAACAATTACAGTTACAATCGTAATTGGCATAATAAACACCGTACAACATAACTGGCTTTTGGTAATCTCCAATGTAATCATGCTGGTGTTTGCGTTTACCGTATTCTCTATAAAGCGGTTAAAATATTACCATACCACAGTTGCAGTATTGGTTTGCCTGTATTCTGCTTACTTCTTTTTCAACGCGTTTCTGTTTCATAACAGCATGCAATACGGCATACTGTTAATTATGGCATTTACCATTATGGCAGTTGATAAAGATGTGGTACGGATGATACTGCTTACTTTTCAGTCGTTGTTGCTAATTGTATTTGTTTACAACCAAAACCGCACTGCAATAGTAGAAGCTATACCAGTTTCCAGGCAATGTGTTATAACGGCCTGTATACTAATTGCTTTTGTTTGTTTTCTGGAGTATTTTAAAAAAAGGCATATCAGTTACAGAAAAAATTTATCTAAAATAAACGAGCAGTTAAAAGCTGGCAATAAAGCAAAACAGCGTATACTGTCAATTTTGTCGCACGACTTTAATACTCCTGTACGCAACCTTAGTTCAACACTAATGCTGTTGAATGATAACGTACTTACCCAAAGTCAGTTTAACGAAATATCTTCTAAACTTCAGGCCCAGTTGCAGGTGCTCTCCTCCTCAATGGAAGATGTTTTACAATGGTCTAAAATACAGGCTGGTGGTATGGTTGAAGAAGCAGAAAATGTAAAAGTTAACCAGTTTTTGCAGGAAATATTATTATTGTTTCATCACCCGCTGCAAGAGAAAAGCATCACTATCCAGAATAATATTGATGAATCGGTAACGGTATATGCCGTAAAAAACCATTTAAAACCGGTTTTCCGTAACCTGGTATCTAATGCCCTTAAGTTTTCGCATACAGGGGGCAATATTTACTTTTATTCAACTTTTACCGGCAATGCCGTATCAATAACGGTAAGGGATGAAGGTACCGGCATTAAAAAGGAGTTGCTTGATGCCCTGCAAAAAGAAACGCTGAATTTTACCAGCAGCCAGGGTACCGCAAAAGAAAAAGGTACGGGCATAGGCATTATGCTGGTACGGGAGTTTTTACAAAAAAGCAATGGAACCCTAACTATAAACAGCGAGCCGGGCAAAGGCAGCACTTTTTCGGTAATACTGCCAGCAGGTATTGATTAGCCTGCAAAACCGCTGTTATAATGTAAAGGCTAAAACCGCTTTGTACGCTTTTTTCAAAAAGTATAAGTGGTGATGCTTTTTAACACAATAAATTAATTTATACTTCAATATTCTTACAATTAAAGTATTGATTTTGCTGTTACTTGCCCAATTTCTTTATCGTATGCGCTTTATTACTTACTTTTCCCAAGTAATAATTCGCATCAAACAGCATCCCCTTTCAATGAGCTTTTTACTGCACAATCTTGTACACCTCGGCGTAAAGCAAGAAGATGATATGGAAACACGGAGGCAAAAAGGCGTAATCAATATTGCCTGTTTTCTTTCGCTGTTTACCATGACTTTTTTTATTGTGCTTAATATTGTTAATAAAAACTGGGTATTGCTTTTTTCCAACGGTGTTTTGGTGGTGCTGACACTTTGCATGTTGCTGGTGGCACGTGTTAAGCATAAAGATGCGGCGGTTTTTGTATTAGCATTACTTTTTTCCATATACTTTCTTTTGTGCGGTGTACTTTTTCATAACGGGCAGCATTTTGCCCTTATAAGTTGTATGGTTTTGGGTGTTTTGCTTATAAATAGCCGTATTGCCAGGTTAACTTTGCTTCTTATACAGGTAGCATTTTTTATAATATTCCTGTGCTTGCAAAATAAACCTTCTATAATAGCGCCACTGCCATCCTACCGGTACAACCTTGTTGTACTGTCATTGTTGTTAATACTCTGCTGTATACTGGAGTTTTTTAAAAGCAAACAGCTACAAAATATACAAAAGCTTAACCGGGCAAACGAACAATTGAGGGAAAATAACAAGGTGAAGGAGAGGATGCTCTCTATTTTATCGCACGATTTTAAAGGGCCGGTAGGCAACCTTGTAACTACGCTAAACATGTTTGACAGTGGCGTTTTAACCGAAACCGAAGTTCGCGAAATATCTGGGCGGCTTAAAGCGCAATTACAGGTGCTTACCATATCCCTTACCGATGTTTTGCATTGGTCTAAAATTCAAATATCAGGAGAAGCAGGGCAGGCGGCCAATGCGTCAATAAATGCATTGCTGGTTGAAATTCACCCTTTGTTTAATCTTGCTTTACAGGAAAAGAATCTCACCCTCATAAACAACATCAGCCAGGATATTACAGTTTTTGTAAATATTGACCACCTGAAACTTATTTTTAGAAACCTGCTTTCAAATGCCATCAAATTTTCGTTTGCGGGCGGAAGTATTTACATTAATGCAAAAGCTGATAATAACCTTGTTACCGTAAGCATAAAAGACGAAGGCACAGGCATGCAGCCAGAATTGTTGACAGCCTTACAAAACGATACCCTAAACTTTACCAGCAGCCCCGGTACTGCTAAAGAGCGTGGCACCGGCCTTGGCCTTATGTTGGTGCGGGATTTTTTACATAAAAGCAATGGCCGCTTAACAATAAGCAGCGAGCCTGGTAAAGGAAGCACTTTTGCTGTAACATTACCCGCCGGTTCTAACCATTAGTAAACCAACTGCGTTGTACAAGTTGTTTTACTGAGCCGGGCTGGTAACACCACCGTAGTTAAATATTTTATTGTTGGTTAAGTTGTGTGGAAAAACCGGTTTTGGAGGCATGGCTATGCTGTTTAATGCTTCATTATTAACTGCCCTTCTGCGCAATAGTTCTAACTTTAAACTTTGTTCTCCTTTTTTCATTGCCCAATGGTGGTTGGCTGCAAACAGGGGTTTCATTATAAGAGACAGGTGGCGCAACAATGGTTTTTCAGCATTTATCCTCCAGTCGTAAGTAATAAGGCACATTTCACCTTGTTGTTCAAACTTCCATTCACCTCTTCCGGTAAGGTCGCCATAAGCTTCAAGCTTAATGCCTAGGGCAAAAACAGTTTCTGTTACCCTAAACTTCCATCTTAATGTGTAAGGCAACCATCCCTTTGTATACAAATCAACCACTTTGCCAACACCGCCTTTAAGGCCATTTTCAATCACCATTACATCAAGGTAAACACTCGGCCACCATTGTGCAAGGCTGTCAATATCTTCAAGGGTGCGGTATACTTCTTCGCAGCTGCCCTTAACATTCCATGTGGTAATAAAATGGTATTCATTTGCGGCCATAAAGTGTTGCTGGTTTTATGTTACATCAAAATACGGATAAAATATTTCAATGGGTTTACTTGGGCATATTTTTCATCGTAACTTTTTTCAATATGGGCTTTAAGGGCTTATGTTAACCATGAAAAGTTTCATTCCATGGTATTTCTGCTGGTGCAATTGGGTTATAAAGACTTTAAAAAAAGAGGGGCAGCCAACACACATTGTTAAGTGTGTGATGTGCTACCCCTTGTTTTATTTTAATTTAGTATTAGTTTGATGGAACGATTACAATTTTAACCTGCATTACGCTGGATGGTGGCAGCGTTGTGCCAAACTGGTCTTCCGCTTCAATGGTAAGCACCCCAGTTTGGTGCGATACATAAAATGAGTACCCGTTATAAATATCTGGTATTAGCTCGTACAAGTTGTTGCCAAAACTAACAGAAACCAATATGCCATCCGTTTGGTTAACCTGGCTGGTTATTTCAGGCATGCTGATGTTTACATAATATGTTTTTGTTGAGTTGTCGTATTTCCAGTCGCCGGGGTTAATGGTAGTAAGTATGGTGGTATTAGGTACTACCAGTTCATTTTTTGTACAGCCTGCCAAAAAAAATACACTTAAAACAGACAGTAACAGTAAACTTCTTTTCATAAATAGCTTTTTTGATTGTAAGCAAAATTGTTGCCAGTTATTTGACGGCTGATAAATAATTTGGTTACAACCAGTTATGTTAAAGAAAAATTATTTAATTGCCTGTTATAACGCACAGGCAGTTAGCTGCAAAAGGTTATGCAGCAAAATATATCTAATATGTGGTAATGAGTGAAGTTTGCGCCAACGCAGACATATATATAGAACAGCCCTTTTAGTGTTTGTTTTTCTTTATAAACTCATGGTACAGGGTGATGGGTACAATGGCCGTCCATCCGCAAAAATCTGGGCGGGCCTGGCTACCGTGGGCAATGCTGTCAGGCGCATAGTTTTCCCAAAAAGTGTTGGTTTGTTTGTACACTTCTGCCACGCACCAATAATATTGCTTTGCCAGTTTGGTAGCTATTGCAGTTTCATTATACTTAAGCAGCCCTCTTATAATCATGTAATTGGCGGGTGTCCAAACACTGCCTAACCAATACCTGCCTTCCGGTGCAAAATCAGGCTGGTCAGCGGGGTAACTTGCTATGGGGAAAGTGCGCCAAAACTCACCCGGGTTGGTAAGGTGTTTTAAAAAAGGTTTTAATTTGTTTTTTGGTACCACACCTGCAATAAGTGTCCAGAACATGCCAATATGCTTGCGTTTTATTTGCTTGCCATAGCCAAGGTCGTAATAAAAGCCATCCTCCTCGTTCCAGCAAAGTTCGTTTATTGCCTTTGTTGTTTCGCTGTAAAAAACTTTATATGCCTCAATGTCGCCCTGTTCATTAATAAGTTTAGCAATGGTAACCAGGTTGTTGGCAAACAGGGCCATTTGGGCACTCATATCAACGGAGCGTCCCTGCCGGTTCCAGTTGGGGCTAAGCCCTTCATACACAAATATTTCAGGGTACAGGTTCCTTATGGGTATGCCTTTGCCATCGTCCTGCCAGTTGTAAGGGTAACGGGCAATATTATCCATGCCGGAGCCAAACGCATCGCTAAAAAACAAGTGGTCGTCCATGCGGTAATTGGCTACCAGGTAACTAAAAAACTTCTTTAACGCAGGGTACACAACCTTTAGCCTTTGTACATCTTTTTTTTGCTCATACAACTCCAGCTCCGCAAAAGCCAGTAAAGGTGGGTTTATACTAACCGGGTGTTCCTTTGGCCACATGGGGTTACCCTCTTTTGTATATTCGCGGCATATATAGCCATCGGCTTCCTGCCTGTTATAAAATATATCCAGCGCGTTGGCCACAGGCAATTCATCCTGGTGATACTTGGCATAGCAGGCAATAAAACAGCTGTCCCACAAAAAAATATTGCCGTTGAATGCCGCATCTAAAAACGGTTTTTTAAAAACAGGCTCATCAGTACCGCCCCTTATTTTCTTTTTCGCTATTGCAATGGCGGCACTATACATCTCATCCTGCAACTCAACAGGTACATACCATTTTTCCGTACCATACATTCCAGCTTTGGCAAAGGTGGCCGATAAACCCAATGCCGCTGCTGTACCACCAACCTGCTGTAAAAAACTTCTTCTTGATGCCATACTTTTTTTGTGAGGGTTTAAAAGTATAAAAATGCTTTTTATAAAAAGCACACATCAAATACTGCTGACCATAAAATTTTTAATCCCTCTCCCACTTTCTTCTTTCCGTGCCCTCCTGCCTTACAATAAGCCAGTTGTTTTTTTGTGCTTTTGCAAGCAGCCTTTTACGCAGCTTTTTGGGATAGAATATTTTAAGAAACGTTTTTGTGCGGCAATACTTTTTAAAAATACCCAGGCGTGCCAGAATATCGTAAGAGGAAGCCCCGCAACGCATGCCAAGCAGGGCGTAATCGTAAGGGGTATTGTTAAGATAGGCATTTTGCAAACTATCCAGCAACCTGCGCTGATTGCGGGCAACGGGGATAATAACGGTTACTTTTTTTACATCACTGTCGTTACCGCCAAGTATTTGCCAGAAATCATTTTCGGTATCTAACCTGAAGCGGCTGTGCATATTTGTTTTGTGGGCAAACCAATGGTACCTGCCATGGGGCACAAAATTTAACACCTGATTGCTGCCGGCTTCAATACCTACGTGGCCGCCAAGTTTACCGCCAAACCACCGGTGCTCCGTTTTTCTATATTTTGCTGCTGGCCTGGAGCCATAAAGAAACAGCACCTTTATATACAGGCTGTCCTGGCAATTACCAGCAGCACCTATAGCCAGAAAAAATAAAACCAACAGATACCGGGTAGCACTTGCAATAGGGTTGGCCATGTAAATAAACATTGAATGGAACCTTTTGTAAAAGAGGTAATTGAATGCTGTGTAAATACAGGCATTAAATTAATCCTTTTATTACCAGGCCGCATTCATTTTCCAAATTTTAACAGCATTAAAGGTGGCGGTGCCGCCATTGCTAAACAGTGTTGTGCCGTTTTCATTTTCATTGGGGAATATTTGCATAGTCATGGCAGCCTCTCCATCGTTGGCAAAAACTTCAACAATACTGTTGTCAAAAAGTATATGCAGCTTCAGTATGCCGTTTTTTAAAGCAAGCGGGGTTTCGTAGCGGTACATTTTTGCAAAGTTCTTGTTCAGGAATTGCGCGGAGGAATGGCCTCTGTCAATATACAGTTTTTGCGTCGCTGCATCATAGCCTATTTCGGCATAATGCCCGTTGCCTGCTGCCACCCGTACACCGCAACTGCTGTTAGCCTCCGGCTGCACCTCCACCAGCATATCATATTGTGTGCTCTGCGTAGGGTATTCTTTGGTATCAGTTACCAGCACACTTTGGTCTACCAGTACCTCTCCTCTAAGTTTGCTTAAAGCAGGTACAGGTTGTTGCAACAAAAGCCATTCATTATTTTCTTTTTTCAGGGTAAGTTCTCTTGGCAATGTCATAGCGCTTTTCCACGGGTTTGTGGGTATGTCATTGGCATATTGCCAGTTGTTGGCCCAGGCTATTGTTACGGGTTTTGCCTGCCGCGGCAGTTGGTTGTAACTGATGCCAGCATAATAATCAGGCCCGGCATCAGGCCGGTAAATTTTGCCCGCAGGGTTT
>CAZRDD010000247.1:0-7653 GCA_964598675.1 uncultured Parafilimonas sp. | reverse complement strand
CACTATGAGTGCTTACTGGGCAAACTTTGCCACTACCGGCAACCCCAACGGCAACGGGCTGCCTGAGTGGCCCGCCTACGATACCAAAAGCTATGCAACCATGGTACTTGCCGAAACACAGGAAGCCAAACCCTTGCCTGGTAAGGCCGGGCTGGATTTTTTGATTAGCAGGATGAAATAAACAATTACCCGCAATGCATTAAATAGTGTTGCTAAGTTGGCCTTAACATGCAAAAGCAAAATAGCAGGGTTGTCGCCCTGCTATTTTGCTTTCTTTATTAACTGGTATGGTTATGTACAGTCAATTGTTTAGTTTATAAAATCTGCCAGGGCCTGCTTTTGCCAGCCCTGCCATTGTACTGATTGTATATATGCAGTAATGGCCTTTTTATATTTAGGCTGCACATAAAAATATTTAAGCAGGTCTGCCGCCGGGCCGCTTAACCGTACGTTGGGGCTAAGTATGGCCTCCGCCAGGTTTGCCACCAGCGGGCTGCTGAAATACGACAGGCGTTTTAAGGCCGCCATCGCATTGGTTCTTGTTCTAAACTCGTACGATACGCTGGCAAGCTTCACCAGTTCATCTGCATACTGCGCTTTGCCTTCGCCCAAGTAAGAAAGTTCAAGCCATTTTACTTGTACATTCCTGCCCAAATTACCTTCTGTGCCTTTGGTGGCTTTAAGGTAGGCGGCAAGTTTTTGCGGCCTCGCGCCCCAAAGCTTTTGCAAAGCTGTTTCCACAATGCTGTACGATGAATCGGCCAGCAACACTTCGGCAGCATCGGCATACGCAGCCACCTGCAGGTTTGCGTTGGCAAGGGCAGCCTTGCGCACATTAACATCTGCATCAGCAAACGCCTCTTTAAACAACGCAAGGCTTGGTGCTGAGGTATCTGCACTTAGCTGCGCAAGCACCTCGCTTTTTATTACGTAAAACTTTTCTTTGTGATAAAGGTTTATTAAAAAAGCGGCTTTGCTGCCTGCATCAATATTGCGCATGGCGGCAACCGCATCGTACCTGTCAAGCAATGCCTCCGCCCCTTCGGCCTGTGCCTTCAGCATGGCAAAAGGCTTGGCAAAGCTTACGGTTTTAAGCACCTGGTTGTTGGGGTCAAAAAGCACAAACGCCAGTTTGCCATGGCCGTTGTTGGGTACTTTTATTATTTCAGTTTGTTTCTGCAGCCAGTATTGCTGCCTGTACACGGTATTGTCTTCGTAATGCAGCTCAATCCAAACAGGCATTTTAAAAAGCCCTTTGCTGTAACCGGCAATATCGTTAAGCTCCTGCGCCTGTTCAGCCACCAGGGTGATTTGCTGTGGCTGCTCATCAATACTCACCTTGTAATGGGGCTGGCTGCCACGGTATATCCATTCATCCCAAAACCACTGCAAATCCATACCGGTGCTTTGCTCAAAGGCATTTTGCAGGTCGTGGCTGTCTACATCTTCATAAGGGTGATTTTGCAGGTATAACTTAATGGCCCTGTTATACGCCTCCCGGCCACCCACCACATATTTAAGCATATTGAGTATAAACGCGCCCTTGCCGTAAATAAAAGCACCGCCTGCACCACTGTTGGCAATGCCCACTTTGCTGCGGCTGGCCTCATCAACGGCACCGTTTTGTGCTCCGCGCCTGCCCCAGTTAAAATAATCCTCGCCAAATACTTCACGCTCAAACATCATGTTGTAATAGGTGGCAAAACTCTCCTGCAGCCACTGGTGGGCATCGCTTTTGGCGGTAACATAATCGCCAAACCACTGGTGTGCAAGCTCGTGCGCGTTAACGCCAATATAATTGCGGTCTAACAGGCCGCGCTTATCCACCATATAAAAATCGCCAAACACAGTGGCAGTGGTGTTTTCCATAGCCCCAAACATATAATCCTGCACAGGTATTTGCGAGTAGCTTTCCCAGGGGTATTTAACACCAATTTCTTTTTCAAAAAAATCAACCATTTCTTCGCTGTGCTTAAAAGTAGACTCCACCCTGTCTTTCCATTCGGGGTAATAAAACAACTGCATGGGCACGCCGGAAGCCGATTGGGTATGTTTAATATCGTATTTGCCAATGCCGAGCATAATAAGGTAGGGGGCATGGCGGTGGCCGATGAGGTAATGCCAGGTGCTGGTGCCATCGCCATTGTTTAATACGTTTAACAGCGCACCGTTGGATAATACTTTGTAAGCGGTATCAAACTTCACCTCCATTTCAGAAACCACCTTATCATTCCTGTCATCGTACATGGGTATCCAAAAACGGTTATCGGTGGCCTCGCCCTGGCTCCATACCTGCTTTCGGCTAAGGTTGTTTTTATCGGCCCAGCCGGTAAAATACAGGCCCCTGCGCGGGGTGGCGGTATAGGTAATGGTTAAACTGTCGGCGGCATCCCAGCTCAGCGGTTTGGCTGGCACTACCGTAAGGCCGCTGCTGTCGCTGTAATACTTAACGGGGCTGCCATTAAGCAATACCGATTGAAAGCTCATTTGCACCCCATCTAAAAAAAAGGAATCTACTTCAGGGCGCAGGGGCGTAAAATAATGTGTTACCGTACCCGTTACCTGCCCCTGTGCAGGGTTGATGGATAACTGCAGCCGCAATCGCGTAAAATTAAGGCTGTGGCCGCGTACGGCAAGGGCGGGGTCGCCTGTGTATACTCTGTTGCTGGTTTGTGCCGCGGCAACGCCAAGCAGCATGCTGGCCAATGCCGGCAGTAAAATTTTTCTCATGTGTTATTGCTGTTACCTGTAAGGGCTAAAAATAACACTTATTGTTTATATATGGCTGCGGGTGTGCCAGCACACATCATTAAACAAAGCAGGGGGCCTATTTTTCGCAGGTTGCTTTAAGCAGGTCAAGCCAGTGCTGCATGCCTTTTTCCAAGCTTTTGTTGAAGGATTTTTTTAGCAGCCGGGCCAGCAGGCCCTCCATGCTTTCTTCAACAGTAACCTGGGTTTGTGTACCCCGGGGAGTGATTGCCCAGTTATGTATGGCGAACATGCCAAACGTTTTACCCGTCCATCCAAAGTTTGTAAAAGGCTCCACCGTATGTAATGTGGACGTAATTTTTGCGCCACCGGTTTTCCATACAAATGTGCTGCCGGGCTGCAAAGGGCCAGTAAGTACAGGGTTGGTAATATCCGTTTGCCAAACTGCCCATTGGTTAATGCCGGTAATGGTGGCCCACACTTTTTCGGGCGCCGCATTAATTACTATTGTTTTGGTACATTGTACAGGGGCGTTTGTATTAATACTTTTCATGGCTTTATTGGTTTGTGTAATAATGCCTGCGTATTTTTTGAGGCGTATTACGGTTAAAAAATGCTGGTTTGTAAATACAGTTACTGTTTAATAACAGTACAAATGTTGCTGTTTAACAAACGCCTGTGCTTGATAAAAATCAAGAACTTATTTAACCGCTTTTTTCCTTAACCTGCTTAGTGTTTCGGGGGTCATGCCCAGCATGGAGGCCAGGTATTGCAGGGGCACCTGGTTAAACAACCCGCTGTTAAATGCCAGCAGTTGTTTATAACGTTCTTCGGCCGTCATGGCCAGGTGGGTAACAACGCGCTCTTCTAAAACGGTAAAACATTTTGTTATAAAAAGCTTTTCCAGTTCGGGCCAGCGTGGTACCAGCGCGGGCAACTGCCGGTAAGTGGCAATATCAATAACGTACAGCTCGCAATCGGTAAGTGCCTGTATATTCCAGCGCGAGGCTTTGTGAAAGATGAAGCCGGAAAGGTCGGCCACAAAATAACCGCTGGTGGAAATCCACTTGGTAACCTCTTTATCGCCCACCTGTAAAAACTCCCTGGCAATGCCAGACTGCACAAAGCCCAGCCTGTCGCATGCCCAACCTGTTTTAAGAAAGTAATCGCCCTTCTTCAACACCACGGAGGTAAAGCAGGCGCTAATCTTCTCCAGGTCTTGCTGGGTTACGCCAAAGTATTCATGAATATATTTTTGCAGTTCGGTCATGCGCTATTCAGGTAAGCACCCATCATAAAAACAACAATTCACCAAAAAGGTTTCGCGCTTATTCTTCCATGCCAAAAGCTTTGTTTAGCGACCATATTACATCCTCCCCCCTTCTTGCCGCAGGCAACACCTGCTTTAACGGCAGCACCAGTTTGGGGTATTCATCCACAAACGCCAGCCCGCGTATTTCTTTAAGGCCAAAGCCCGCCATTTGCTGCAAAAACAGGGCCTTGTTGCTGCCACTGTATTTAATGTATTTGCATTCAGTAATTACTATCTCTGTAAGCGCCCCTTTGGTATGGTGCAACAGGCCAAACTCCATGCTGCAATCCATGGTTACCTCCTGCTCAAAGCGCTGCAGGGTTTTTATAATAAAGGCTTTATCAAGCAGGCCGGTGGTAACCGCTTCTTCGCCGCTAAGGCCGTAGGTGCAGCAAACCTGGCCGGGCATATTGTTACTCAATGCCACAAACAGTTGCCACAGGCGGTTATTGTTAATGTTTATATCTGCCGAAAATTCAAAAGGCAGTACGGGCGTTTTGTTGGGGCGCGTAACAAAACCCTGGGTAATATTGGCTTCCTGCCGTTTAAGCAGCAGGTCTTCAATATCCTCCCGGTGCGGAAAATCTTCGGGCACAGGCACCCTTATGGTTGCAGGCAGTATTAACATACCGCAAATATAACAGCGCATTGGCGTTATGGTAATAAAATGCGCGGCCAACCTCCCCACACATTTTATCCCCACCCTGTTTAACGGGGTGGTGCAGGCAGGGCGCTTGCGCTATATTTGCCAACTATGGCAAAGGCAGCGGAAGATACACCACTAATGCAGCAACACCGGGCAATTAAACAGCGTTACCCCGATGCAATACTGCTTTTTCGCGTGGGCGATTTTTATGAAACCTTCGGGCAGGATGCCATTGTGGCCTCGCAAGTGCTGGGCATTACGCTAACCAAGCGCAACAATGGGTCGGCCTCCGCATCGGAACTGGCGGGCTTTCCCCACCATGCGCTGGATACCTACCTGCACAAGCTGGTTAAAGCAGGTTACCGTGTAGCCATCTGCGACCAGTTAGAAGACCCAAAACAGGCCAAAGGCATTGTTAAACGCGGCGTTACCGAGCTTGTTACCCCAGGCGTTGCCACCAACGATAAACTGCTGGAGCATAATAGCAACAATTTTTTGGCCGGGGTATATTTTAACGAAGAAATGGTGGGCGTATCGTTTCTGGATATTTCTACCGGCGAGTTTTTTGTGGCAGAAGGCAATACCGAATATGTGGATAAGCTGCTGCAAAGTTTTAAACCCGCCGAAGTGGTTTTTCAACGCAGCTTTCAAAAACACTTTAAAGAAGTATTTGGGGTGAAGTTTTACACCTACACCCTCGAAAGCTGGATTTTTGATGAAGCTTTTGCCACAGAAAGCCTGCTGAAACACTTTCAAACACACTCCCTTAAAGGGTTTGGTATTGAGCAGATGCACACCGGCATTGTGGCCGCAGGTGCGGTACTGCATTACCTTAAAGATACCGAGCACCCCAACCTGCAGCACATTACCAGCATACAGCGCATTGAAAGGGATGATTTTTTGTGGATGGACCGCTTTACCATACGCAACCTGGAGCTGCTGGGCAGCGGCAATGGCGAAGGCAACAACCTGCTTAAAGTGCTTGACAATACGGTTAGCCCCATGGGTGCCCGCCTGCTGAAACGCTGGATGCTGATGCCCCTGCGCGACCTGCTTAAAATAAACGAGCGCCTTGACCTGGTGGAGTATTTTATTAAGGAAATTGACCTGCGCAAACAACTGCAAAACCTTATTAAGCAGTGCGGCGATGTGGAGCGCCTGGTAAGTAAACTGCCCATTAAAAAGATAAGCCCGCGTGAAGTGGCCCACCTTGCCAAAGGCCTGCAGCATATTGAGCTGATAAAGCAAATGGCTGCCGTTAGCGGCAACGGCTACTTAAAAAGGCTGGGCGATGCGCTGAATGCCTGTGCCTACATAGCACAAAAAATACTGAACGATATTGCCGAAAACCCGCCCGTGGCTGCCGCCAAAGGGGGCGTTATTAAACCCGGTGTGCATGCGGAACTTGATGAACTGCGCGCCATTGCCAGCGGCGGCAAGGAGTATTTGGTGGCCATACAGCAGCGCGAAGCGGAAGCAACAGGCATATCATCGCTTAAAATAAGCTTCAACAATGTGTTTGGCTATTATTTAGAGGTAACCAACATACATAAAAACAAGGTGCCTGCTACCTGGATGCGCAAACAAACCCTTGCCAATGCAGAGAGGTATATTACGCCCGAACTGAAAGAATACGAGGAAAAAATAACCGGGGCGGAAGACAAGATACTGGCCATTGAGATGGACCTGTTTGATAAGCTGCTGATGGAGCTGCAGGACTATATTGCCCCTATACAGGTGAATGGCAATGTACTGGCTATACTTGACTGCCTGCTGTGTTTTGCCGACAATGCCCTGCAGTATGGTTACAAAAAACCAGCCATGCACGAGGGGCCGGAGCTTGACCTTAAAGACAGCCGCCACCCTGTTATTGAACGCAACCTGCCCATTGGCGAACAGTATGTGGCCAACGATATTTACCTTAACCCGCAGGACCAGCAGGTGATTATTTTAACCGGCCCCAACATGAGTGGTAAAAGCGCCTTGCTTAGGCAAAGCGCCCTTATTACCCTGATGGCACATACCGGCAGTTTTGTACCCGCAGCAGAGGCCCGCGTGCCGCTGACCGATAAAATATTTACCCGCGTAGGTGCCAGCGATAACCTTAGCGGCGGCGAAAGCACCTTCATGGTGGAGATGAACGAAACAGCCAGCATCATCAACAACATATCGCCACGCAGCCTGATACTGCTTGACGAAATTGGCCGGGGCACCTCCACCTACGATGGCATATCCATTGCATGGAGTATTGTGGAGTACCTGCATGCCTCGCCCAGCGCCCCCAAAACGCTTTTTGCCACCCACTACCACGAGCTGAACGAACTGGAAAACAAACTGCCGCGAGTTAAAAACTACCATATTACCAACAAGGAAATTGGTAATAAAATTGTTTTTCTGCGCAAACTTGCCCCCGGCGGCAGCACCCACAGCTTTGGTATACACGTAGCCAAAATGGCCGGCATGCCCCCCGAACTGGTAGACCGTGCCAACGAAATACTGAAACAACTGGAGGAAGAAAAAACAGGGGATGTGGGGAATACGGGAGACGGAAAGCTGGAAAGACCGGAAGACTGGAAGACCGGAAGTCGGGAAGACCGGAAGTCGGAAAGACCGGAAGACGGAAATGCTGTTTCGGGTAACCCGAAAGTTAAAAATACACAGGGCAAGGTAAAAACACTTTCGGGGCCGCAAATGCAGCTTTCTATATTTGATGCCCATAGCGAAACCTTTAACGGCATACGCAAGGTATTAGACAGTATTGATATTAACCGCTTAACACCTGTAGAAGCCTTGATGAAACTAAATGAGATAAAGGGTATGGTGAAGTAGAGGCGATACTCAACAGCCAGAGCTTCCTGTAACGTTTGCATAAATGTTTATCTTTACTCAAATGTTTTACCATGGTTACCCGTTTTGACCAGTTGGACCTAACAAAACAATATACTTATGCCGATTATTTAACCTGGCAGTTTGCCGACAGGGTAGA
>CAZRDD010000246.1:0-7665 GCA_964598675.1 uncultured Parafilimonas sp. | reverse complement strand
ATTTTTAAGTGTGGTAACTCAAAAATAAATCCTAAGATGCTCACTTCTTTAACTAGCAACTTGGGTTAATTTATTAATTTTTTTCAGCTTAAATTGCTGTACATCCGAGAACTTGCTTAGCTTAAAAAAAAGCATCGACCTGTACCCGGATATTCGCTTATCCCAGTTCGGGGTATAATTTAAACTGCTGCATAAATTCGTTTACTTCGCCTTTAACGCCAGCAATAACAGCGGCATCATCAGCGTTCATCAGCGCTTTATCAACCGCATTAACCACAAATTGCATATCGGCTTCCGTAAGGCCACGTGTAGTAATAGCAGGTACGCCAAAACGTATACCACTGGTTACAAAAGCGCTTTTATCATCGTAAGGCACCATGTTTTTATTGGCTGTAATATCGGCCTGTACCAGTACCTGTTCGGCTTTTTTACCGCTTATGTTTTTATTGCGCAGGTCAATAAGCAACAAATGGTTATCGGTACCCCCGCTAACAATTTGGTAACCTTTGGCCGTAAAAGCCGCAGCCATGGCCTGTGCATTTACAATCACCTGTTTTGCATAAGCAGTATAGTCGTCCGTTAAAATCTCGCCAAAAGCAATAGCCTTGCTGGCTATAACGTGCTCCAGCGGGCCGCCCTGTATACCAGGAAAAACCGCCAGGTCAAGCAGCTTGCTCATTAGCTGGGTATTGCCCTTATTATCTTTAATACCAAACGGGTTTTCAAAATCTTTACGTACCATAATAATACCACCACGCGGGCCACGCAATGTTTTGTGGGTGGTGCTGGTTACAATATGGCAATGGTCAAACGGGTCGTTAAGCAGGCCCTTGGCAATTAAACCAGCGGGGTGTGCAATATCTGCCATTACCAATGCGCCAACCTCATCGGCCACTTTGCGTATGCGTTCGTAATCCCAGTCGCGGCTGTAGGCGCTGGCACCACAAATAATCAGCTTAGGCTTTGTTTCGCGGGCTTTGGCTTCAAGCATGTCGTAATCTACACGGCCATCTTCTTTTTTTACACCATAAAACTGTGCATTGTACAGTTTGCCGCTGTAGTTAACAGGGCTGCCATGGGTAAGGTGGCCGCCCATGCTAAGGTCAAGCCCTAAAATGGTATCGCCCGGTTGTAAAATAGCTAAAGCAACGGCTGCATTGGCCTGTGCACCGCTGTGCGGCTGTACGTTGGCATATTCAAGGTTAAATATCTGTTTAAGGCGGTCTATGGCAAGCTGTTCGGTTTGGTCTACAATCTCGCAGCCACCATAGTAGCGGCGCCCAGGGTAGCCTTCGGCGTATTTATTGGTCATTACGTTACCCATGGCCTGCATTACCTGCAGGCTGGTAAAGTTCTCAGAAGCAATCAGTTCTATGCCATGGCGCTGGCGTTCCAGCTCTTTGGCAATAAGGTCAAATACAACTGTATCTCTTAACATTCCTTGAAAATTTGCCGCAAAGATAGCGGAAACATAAACTAAGTTTTAATTACGTGGAATGAAGTGAGAAATTTTGGGGAAATACGGCGGTCTGAAATACAGACAAGATGTAATTGTGCTGTTTTGTCTTCATAAACTTTTCATAACCTTTTGTAAAATTGTGTATTGGCTTTCTGTAATAAATACATTTATATCGCATAAAGTTTATCTGTTAAAAGCTTAATTGTCCATATTAAACAAATCATCTCCAACCGCCCCCTTCTTAAGAAAATTAAATGGGGGGCAGGTTTATTATTACTGCTTTGGTTTTGGTTGGCATTGCCAGCAAAGCTTTTTAATACGCCAACATCGTTTGTGATAACCGACAGGGACGGAAACCTGCTTAACGCTTCCATTGCTGCAGATGGCCAATGGCATTTTCCTTACAACCCCAATGTGCCAGATAAATTTGTGCAATGCATCACCACCTTTGAAGACAGGCGTTTTTTTTATCACCCCGGTATTGACCCCGTGGCTGTTGGCAGGGCCATAGTTCAAAATGTAAGAAATAAGGATGTGGTAAGTGGTGGCAGCACACTTACCATGCAGGTGGTACGAATGTATAAAAAGCACAACCGGCGCAGTGTGTGGAATAAGTGTACCGAAGCAATTCTGGCATTGCGGCTTGAGTTTTCCTGCACAAAAAAAACAATAATGGCCCTTTATGCCTCCAATGCACCCTTTGGAGGCAATGTGGTAGGGCTTGATGCTGCTGCCTGGCGTTATTTTGGCCGTGCGCCGGATAAACTTAGCTGGGGCGAAACCGCTGCCCTGGCCGTATTGCCCAATGCCCCATCGCTGGTACACCCTGGTAAAAACAAGGCAACGCTTTTACGGAAAAGAAACGAACTGCTTGATAAACTGGTAAAAGCAGGTATTATTGATGCCGGCACGGGCGACCTTGCCAAGCTGGAACCGTTACCTGGCCAACCCCTGCCATTGCCCCAACTAGCCATACACCTGTTTAACCGGTTTAAAAAAGACTACCCTTTGCTTAAAAATAATAACCCGGATATTGAAACGGCCGTACAAACAACCCTTAGTGTAAACCTGCAGCAGCAGGTAAACAATATTGTTTTTCAGCATCACCAGCAATTGGTGGGTAACCAGGTAAACAACGCGGCCGCAATGGTGCTTGATGTGGAAACGGGTAATGTGCTGGCTTATGTGGGTAATGTTTACACACCCGGGGACAGCACCATACAGGGGGATGTGGATGTACTCGCATCGCGCCGCAGCCCCGGCAGCACGCTTAAGCCTCTGTTATACGCCTCGCTACTTACGGAAGGTACTATGCTGCCGCAACAGTTGGTGCCAGATGTGCCTACCCAGTTAGGCGGTTATATGCCGGAGAATTTTGACATGGGGTACGATGGGGCCGTGCCAGCCAACCGCGCACTTGCCCGCAGCCTTAACATTCCTGCGGTGCGTATGCTTATGCAATATAAGTTCCAGCGCTTTTACGATGGGCTGAAACAAACAGGTATTACCACCTTAAACCGCCCTGCCGATAATTATGGTATGAGCCTGGTATTAGGCGGCTGCGAAATTTGCCCTTACGAACTGGCAGGCGTATATGCCAGCATGGCCCGTATGTATAACCACCAGGCAAAAAACGCAGGTAAATGGAGCAGCCGGGATTGGTTTATGCCAAATTATATTAAGGATAAAAACAGCAGGCTTAAGCCGGAGGGGAAGGCCGGGCCCACTGCACAGTTGTTTGATTATCCATCACTATGGCACACCTTTAATGCTATGAACGAGGTAATGCGCCCCGGAGAAGAAGGCTTGTGGGGGCTTTTTGGGTCGGCCCAGCATATTGCCTGGAAAACCGGTACCAGTTTTGGCTTCAGGGATGGATGGGCGGTGGGCTTTACCCCTAAGTATTGCGTAATTGTTTGGGTGGGTAATACTACCGGCGAAGGCAGGCCCGGCCTTACTGGCATCAATACCGCCGCACCTGTGTTGTTCGATATTTTCAGGCTGCTGCCCGCTGCCAACTGGTTTCAACCGCCTTTAAATGGCTATATTAATATGCCGGTTTGCCGCCAAAGTGGCTACAAAGCGGGTACAGATTGCACCGATGTGGATACGCTGCTGGTAAGTGCCCATGCGGTAAATGCACCAGTTTGCCCTTATCACAGGGTGGTACACCTTGACCGTACCGGCGCGTACCGTGTTACCGCCAATTGTGTACTGCCTGCCGAAATGGTACACCGCAGTTGGTTTGTATTGCCCCCCACCATGGAATACTATTACCGGCAAAAGCACAGCGATTATCAGCCGCTGCCACCTTTTATGCCCGGCTGCGTAAATGAAACCATTAAGCCGCTGGATATTGTATACCCCGAGGAAGGGGCAAAAATTTACATTCCGCTTGAACTAAGTGGCGAGCGTGGCAAAACCGTTTTCAGGGCAGCAGACCGCAACACCAATGCTAAACTCTTCTGGCACCTGGATGATAACTATATTGCCACCACCACACAGTTTCACCAGGTGGCGTTAAACCCAACACCCGGTAAACACGTACTTACAGTGGTTGATGAAAATGGGGAAAGTGTTACACGAAACTTTGAGATATTGCAAAAGGATAAGGGGAATTGAGAGATGGCATGAGAAGTTTATTGTGTAAATGCACTAACAAATTAACATTCAACAGATTTTATTTCTAAACAAATAGGGTTAAATTAACTTGCGTTAAACTGGTAAGGCAATGGTTGGTGCTAATTTAAAGTTTGCTATAATAGGTTGCGGGCGTATTGCACAAAGGCATGCCGAACAGATACAACCGTTTGGTTGCCTGCAGGCAGTTTGTGATGTTGACATTGAGAAGGCCAACGCATTAGGAAAAATGTATGGTAGTAATGTTTATACCAATATAGAAAGCCTGCTCGATACAGAAAAACAACTGGAGGTAGTATGTGTTTGTACGCCAAATGGCCTGCATGCCGCCCATACTATTGCCGCTTTAAATGCGGGCATAAACGTATTGTGCGAAAAACCAATGGCAATAACCAGCTACGATTGTGGCGAAATGATAAAAGTAGCAGAGCGAAATAATAAAAGGCTGTTTGTTGTTAAACAAAACCGGTATAACCCCCCAGTAGCGGCTTTAAAACAGGCGATTGAAAAAGGGGCGCTGGGCAAAATATACAGTGTACAGCTAAATTGTTTCTGGAACAGGGGTAATGACTATTACGACAGTGACTGGAAAGGTACAAAAGCGCTTGACGGGGGTACACTGTTTACCCAGTTCAGCCATTTTATTGATTTGCTGTACTGGATGGTTGGCGACGTTAAAAAGGTAGCTGCCTTCACGGGCAATTTTGCCCATAAAAAAAGTATTGAATTTGAAGACACGGGAGTGGCTGCGCTGGAATTTTACAGCGGTGCATTGGGTACCATTAATTTTACTGTAAACAGCTACGGGCAAAATATGGAAGGCTCCATTACTATTTTTGCAGAACATGGCACGGTGAAAATTGGCGGTCAATACCTCAATGTACTGGAGTATCAGCATATTGAAGGGCTGGAGATAAAAAACCTGCCTGAAGGCAATAAAGCTAACCACTATGGCACATATACCGGTAGTATGAGCAACCATGATAAAGTATACCAAAACCTCGTTGATGTTTTGAAGAATGGCGCTGCTGTAACCATAAGCTCGTACGAGGCGTTAAAAACAGTAGAAATTATTGAGAAAATTTATGCCGCAGTGTAAATATTGCTAATGATGAGGTTAAATGGCATGCATCCGCTGGCCTACACTTTGTTATTAATACTAACGTTAGTATTTGATATATAGCTGATGCTTTTTATTTTTTGCCAGCAACTGTTTTGCCCAAGCCACACAAAAAACCCGACCCATACGCAACATGAATAATAAAATAAGCATAGGCAATACGAAATGCCTGCCCAATGTTTTTGTTGCCTGAAAAAGAAAAAATAAGGTTTGTAACAGAGTAGAGAAACAACGGAATTAATGCATAAATTATATTTATTGTTGCTAAAAAGGGCATGGCTACAAGGTACAAAACAAAGGCCGCAGGTATTATGTGCCTTAGATTAAAACCCGAACTTATTTTTTTTAATACCAACGGTTTATAAAGGCCATATTGAAAATACTGCTTAAATAATTTGGCAAAACTGTTGCGAGGATAATAAAACGATTTTATGCCCGGCGATTGGTAAATAGTAAAACCAAAGCTTTTAGCCCGGTAATGAAACTCATCGTCCTGGTTGCGTTTTAGCAATTCATCAAAAAGGCCTGTTTTTTGAAAAATGCTTTTTTTCCATGCACCAAGGTAAACAGAATCAGTAAAGCCTTCAAAGTCTTCAAAATGAAAAGAACTGTTGCCTACCCCAAAAAAAGTAGAAGTGGCATAGCCAATGGCGTTTTGTACGGCATTGCCGTTGGCTATGCGCATAGGGCCACCTACTATATCTGCATTGGTGGTTTCAAATGTTTCTATTACTTTTTCAATGTAATCATCAGCGTATTCAGTATGTGCATCAAGCCTTACAATAATATCTCCTTTAGCTTCTTTTATGGCTTTGTTTAAGGCAAATGGTACAATACGTGCCTCGTTGTACAATAATTTTATATTAGGATTTTGGGCGATGTACTCATTTATAACGCGGCAGGTATCGTCTGTAGAATATCCGTCAATAAATATCACCTCTTTTTCTTTGGGTGATGCTTTAATGCAAAAATCAAGCACAGAACGTATGTACTTTGATTCGTTATATACAGGGCACACTATTGTAACCATTTTTACTAACGGATATTTAAACTGATTTAATTACACTGATGGGGCATGGGCTATTAGTATGCAAAATAGCATATTATCGCTATTAACCGTAGCTGCTGGCCAATAGTTTATCCCATAGGCGCATTACAGCAGTAACTTCAAATTTTTCCGCGCTTTGCCTGGCATGGGTGCTTAACTGTGGTGCAAGGCTGACCTCATCCATCAAACCGCGGATGGCAGCAATAAATTCAGTTTCGCTGCCAGGGTTTACCAGCAGGCCGTTTACGCCATCTTCAATCAAATACTTCAATCCGCCAACGTTTGTACTTATAATGGGCATGCCCAGGGCCATGGCTTCAATTACACTAACAGGCAGGTTATCAAAGTTGGTGGTATTAATAAAAATATCATGCGATGCGGAAAGGCCAACCCATTCATCTACGCTAAGCCTGCCTGTAAACGTTACTAAATTATCAATGTTTAGTGCTGTTGCCATTTGCCTGCATAAGTCAAGCGAGCCATCTTTGTCTGGCCCCGTCATTGTTAAATGCACATCCTCATAAATTTTGCTTAACCCGTAAGCCACTTTTAATGCCAGTTGCGGGTTATATATTTTATGAAAAGAGCGTACCCATAACAAGCGTAACCCGGTAGTTTTACGGTGCAGGTATGGGTATTTTTCCAGGGGGATGCTGTTAGGTATTAGTGTTGAAGGCCACTTATTTTTTACAACACTGTGTTCCAGATACCCCGAAACTACTACGTTTGTATAACTGTGTGCAAATAACTGGCGGGCCAGTATCGGGCTGTTTTGTATTCTTTCAGGCAGGTTGCCGCCATGCAGGCAGGGTATATAGGTGAT
Organism: uncultured Parafilimonas sp.; assembly: GCA_964598675.1. Taxonomy (GTDB): domain Bacteria; phylum Bacteroidota; class Bacteroidia; order Chitinophagales; family Chitinophagaceae; genus JABDFW01. The sequence continues at coordinate 575 of CAZRDD010000246.1, read as the reverse complement.
TCTTAATATTCGGCATAACTGGGCGCATGCCCATGCAAAATAAAAAGCACTGGTGCTGTATGTAGCAATTAGTACAACTGCTTTTTTGTTTTTAACAATGGCCAATAACATTTCCAGCAGACGGCCTGGTTTACTTTTTTGGGTGCCGGCACATATTACGTCATAACCCTGTTTGGCAAACAATTGGGTTAGTGTTGCACCAGTTGTTGGGGTAGCCCCGTGCAACGAGAGGAAATTATCTATGTAAACTATTTTTCGTTTCATTGTAAACAGCCGGAAAGTTATGGCTGTGCGTTATTTTTTAATTTTGAAACAACCGCCCTGAACTTGCCATTTTTACTCAACGGTATGTTATCTACCTCCTCTACAACAACATTCATATCGCCTAACTGGCTTCTTATCCTTTTTTTAATAGTATTGATGCTCTCTTCATTAAGCCGTTCGGCTGTTACAAGTTTTACAACAATATCGGTTGCTGATTCCTGTATTACCTGCGAAAGCTTTATTGCATGCAGCCCGTTGAATATGCTGTGGAACCGCACCATCTGCCTGCCATCCGTGCCGGTAATAACATC